>NZ_JARXHW010000071.1:0-14663 GCF_031127805.1 Thalassobacterium maritimum
CAATGGTAGTGCCCCCACGCTGGGGTGCGAGAGTAGGTTATCGCCAGTATTATGGCCCGATTGCACGAAAGTGTGATCGGGCCTTTTTACGTACCTATACCTAAAAAGATGATTTATGGCTGCAATAAACGATCCATTGCCGCGTATAGGTTTTGGAAGTTAATGGGCTTACTGATGTAGTCATCGCAACCTGCTTGCAGTGCTCGTTCGCGATCCCCACGCATTGCATGCGCCGTGATTGCTATGATCGGTGTGTTTTTTGTCTGGGATTTAGATTTTAATTCACTAGCAATTGTCCATCCGTTCTTTCCGGGGAGGCTCATGTCTAAAAGTATTAAATCTGGTGGATGCTCAGCTGCTTTGACTAAGCCTTCTTCACCATCGTTGGCTAACTCGACATTGTATTTCCTGCGTATTAGACGCCGCCGAAACATCTCCCTAAGTGCGTCGTTGTCTTCCACTATTAAAATTCTATATTCTTTCATCATTTGATTGCGATTGTACTTTCGACTTCGAGGACGACAGGCTCTTCTTGTGCTTCTAGGTTTGTGGGAAGTCTCATTTTGAAGCAGGATCCTTTGCCGACTTCGGTCGTCACAGTAACATCTCCACCCATAATTTGGCAGAAGCTTTTAGTGATCGCTAAACCTAGCCCTGTACCGCCGTATTTTCGAGTAGTGGAAGTGTCGGCTTGTGTAAATGCCTGAAAGATCATTTCAGTTTGCGCTTCATTCATTCCTATTCCGGTGTCTTCCACTTCAAAATAGAAACTCTCTATTCCATTATTCCATGATTTACGATACACTCGCAGGGTGATGGTGCCGTTTTTGGTGAATTTCGCAGCGTTAGAAAGTAAATTGAGTAAGCATTGCTGTAGTTTCACTTCATCGGCGACTAAATGATCAATGCCTTCCGACATTTCGACCAGCAAACTGTTGTTATTCTCCTTTATCAAAGGTTGAACGGTTAGTTTTAACTCTTTGAGTAAGTGTTTGATGTCGACTGAAACAGGATACACTTCCATCTGTCCGGATTCAATTTTCGAGATGTCCAAGACTCCATTGATCAAGTGTAGTAGGTGGTGTCCAGCATTTGATATTGTTGTCAGATCTTCTGGTTGTACCATTGCTTCTCCGTCCTTTAAATCTTCCTGAATGAGCTCAACGTAGCCCATTATAATGCCGAGAGGAGTCCTTAGTTCGTGGCTCATATTGGCTAAAAAATCAGATTTTACCTCATTCGCTCGAATGGCATCCGCCTGTGATTCACGAGCTTTTTGGGTCGCGATCTCTCTTTTTTTGAATTCTTCTTCGATACGGTTGAGCACTCGGTTGTATTCGGCTGCAATTTGTCCGACTTCTGTATGTGGTTCAACATGAACACGCTTTGCGAATGTTCCTGCGCGCTGCTGGCGATCCATCTCAGTGATCAAATCGATGAGTTCCGTTGTCGCGCCGTGCTCGGATACGTTCAAACCTGCGAGTTCTTCTTCTTCTGTTACACGCAATTTGGTGAACTTGTTGAGTAATTTAAAAAAGACATATGCAGTTCCAAAACTCCATACAAAGCAGGTCGCGATACCTAACAATTGCGCAGTTAATTGATCGCTACGGCTTAAGCCTGTGGACCATCGCTCAGGCTCACCTAGTAGGGCCACTGCGATCGTGCCCCATGCGCCGCAAAAGGCATGCGCAGATACTGCGCCCACGGCATCGTCGATTTTCATTTTCTCTAGTAAGTGCATTCCGTAGAAGCAAATGATTCCTGCTGCGACTCCAATCAGAGCTGCGCTTGGAGCGCTCACGACATTGCAGCAACTGGTGATACTGACCAGTCCACCAATGATGCCATTCATCAGTGCAGCCGCACGCGTCTGCTTATAATAGAAATAGGCAGTTAGCATGGCGGTGACGCCACCAAATGCTCCTGAAATAATCGTATTAGCGATTACTTTGGGGACATCGTTATTAAATTCAAGTGTGCTACCACCGTTAAATCCTATCCATCCAAACCATAGAACCAGAACACCAGCCGCTGCTAATGTCAGATTGTGTCCTTGGATTTTTCGTTCGGGTGAATCTAGTTGTCCTACGCGAGGGCCTATTATAATGACTGCGGCAAGTGCGACCCATCCACCGGTTGAGTGGACGACGGTGGAACCTGCAAAATCGAGGAAGCCGAGTTTGGCGAGCCAGCCACTCTCGGTGCCTGGGATGATTCCACCCCAAGCCCAATGCCCGAAGAAGGGGTAAACTAAGCCGGAGGTGAATACAGTTATTACCAAGTATGCATTGAATCGCATTCGCTCTGCGACCGCGCCGGATATAATTGTAATTGCAGTGCCACAAAAGACTAACTGGAAAATGAAGAATGCGGCTAGCCACCAATCACGATCTGTTTGGAAGAAGAAAAATCCGCTCCCGAAGAGGCCCCATTGACTACTGCCAAACATGATTCCAAAGCCAACGAGCCAGAATATGGCGGCTGAAACACAGAAGTCGGCAAGGTTTTTGATCGCCACATTGATGCTGTTCTTTGCACGAACCATCCCAGATTCGAGGAAACAAAAGCCCAGTTGCATCGACATGACGAATGCCGCCGCGATTATCATCCATGCGATGTCTAGGCTCTCTTTGCTCATAATATAGGCTTATTACTCGAAGCCTGAGCAGAATGCAGGCCAAGCTATATGTTATTGCGTCTGTATACGTCTTTAGCTTTGGTATTGAGGTACTTTTGCGTCATGCTGGTGTTAGAGTATTTAGTCCGAGGAACTTGTGTGAGGCTGTCTTGTCACTCTTTTGTGTCCTGAAAACCGATTTTTCGATGAAATGCTTACAAGTCGGCGCGTAATTAGCTTTTGCATTTCCGTAATATTTGACTCATGTTTAGTTCAATGGCCAATTCTGGATCAGTCGCAAAATCGATTTTTAACGCTCAAGAGAAGACCGTCTCTGAGCGCGATCTCGATTGGGCCGTAGTACAGCGAGTGCAGGCTGGCAACGTGGGCGCATTTGACCAACTTGTGCAGAAGTACCGAGAGCACATTTTCTCTGTCATTTATAACATGACGAGTAACCGAGAGGATGCATCGGATCTAACTCAAGACACTTTTATTAAAGCCTTTCAAGCCATCGGTCGCTTCAAAGGCAAATCGTCGTTTTTTACTTGGATCTACCGGATTGCGATCAATACCACGATGACATTTCTTAAAAAGCGGAATCGGCGCCGTTTTATCAGCTATGAGAAAATCAACGAAGAGGTCTCAAGTTCAGAAATTTATGAGCGACTGACGGCAAAAAACCGTTCTGAAAAGGGGGCGCTTGTCAGTGAATTACAGGAAAAATTGAACGATGCGCTGCAGAAGTTGTCTCTTAAGCATCGAACAGTCGTTATTTTACATGAAATCGAAGGGTTGGAGCATGCTGAGATCGCGGAAATCACTAAGACTTCCGTCGGAACGGTGCGCTCTCGACTCCATTACGCAAAACAACAACTCCAGTCCTATTTACAGGAATACATCGGTTAATTAGCGCGAGTATTCTAAAGATACCTATGGCAGTACCTATGGCAGACATTAACAAGGCCCAAGAAAAAGAAGTTACAGTCGAAGATTTGCTACGCCTGAAGCGAGCGGAGCGTCCAGATGAGGCTTTTTGGGGCACATTTGATCGTGAGCTCCACCAGCGAATGCTTCAAAGCTTAGTGAAAAAAGATCCTTGGTATGTGCAAGTGCTCCGCGGAGTTTCGGGCCGTATCGCGCAAACGACTGCCGTGGGAGCCGCAGCTGCGTTTTTAGCGGCGGTGATGTTGCGACCCGCTTATGTCGAGTGGGCTCAAACAGGCACCGGAGCGGCCGTCGCACAGCAAGATTCAGAGCTTGGTTTTGATGGTTCTAACGGTCTTAACGGTTCTAATGCTTCTAATGGTTCTGTGTCTGCTTCCATGGAATCCATGGGCGATGCCTCTAGGGGACGCACTGAGCGTGCTCAATTGGCGCTGGCTGCGGCGCAGATTACGGCGCCAGTAACTGAGGTGGCGATGGCTGACTTGGAGGTCGTCATGACCCCTGACTATCAGATCGAAGCCATCAGTGCCGGAGTGGACGCTGCGTATACGCAGGATTTCACGCATGACCGTTTGCAAGTGGCTGCTTATGATAGTGCTGCATATGTGGCAGATACGGCTTCATTTGCGGGCTCGGGCCTTGCGACTGGTTTGGTCTACTAGCCATCATGCGTCTTTGTTTAATTTGCATTGTCCTCGCGTCGGCGTTTGGGGTTCACTTGGTTTCTGCCAACAGCGCCGAAGCTTTAGCTTTACAGGAGCGTCTGCTTGAAGTCTATGAGCAGAACAAAGGGGCGGTTGTCCGTGTCAAAGCGGCATACGCGAGCGGTGAAGTGGACGGTAAGCAGCAGATCATGTTGCGTGTCGGCACTGGTTTTTTTATTAGTAAAGAAGGGCACGTTTTGGTCAGCGCGAGTCGTGCTGCTGGAGCGAATCGCGTTTGGATCGAATATGAGGGCCGCCCCTATGCGACCGAAGCTGTGGGCCACGACCGGTTGACTAATATTTCTGTATTGCGTGTTTTGGAGCCGCCAGAGGGTTTTTCCATCATCAAGTTAGATGCCACGGAGCCGCTACCTAAGACGGGCTCGATTGCTGTGGCGATTACCTGTCCGCTCGATTTTGGTCCGACGCCGGTGATGGGGCTTTTTACCGGTGTTGAAAAACGTCTGGGTAATAAGGTGTTTCCTACCAGCTATATCCGGACCTCTATACCTGTGGATGGTGGCCAGGGCGGTTGCCCGATGTTGGATTTGAATGGACGTTTCGTCGGAGTTTCGGTCGCATCGATCGCTGAATTGAATGGTTCCTTCTTACTCCCCGTAGATGCCCTGGTGCGCGTGCGCGACGATTTGATGTTTTCGGGGCATATCATCCATGGATGGATGGGCTTTGAGGTGGCTTCTAAGTTGCTCGAAGACGATAGCAGTGGTGTTTATCTTTCTAAAGTGATCGAAGACGCGCCTGCAGCCCAAGCGGGTCTGCAGGAGGGCGATCGTTTGGTGTCCATCGCAGGGCGGCCAATTGATAACGTCTTCGACGTGCCGGGTGCCTTCTTCTTTACTCGAGCCAATCAATTCACTTCGGTCGAGGTCGAACGTGATGAGGAATTGTTAAAGCTCTCTGTGAAAACCTTGCCACGCCCTGAGCGCGATCCTGTGATTGCAGTCGAAGGCGATGTGGCAGAGGAGGAAGCAGTCGTCGAGGCGGATTAAGCGGCCCCGTGCGGCAGTCACGACGCACGGAGCGATTGCTGATGACGATTACCAATTGTATTCGACAGTGTAGGACACTGTCTTGGTTTCGTTGGCTGCGATTGTTACAGGAAACTCGATTGTTTGAGCATCGGTCTTTTGGTAGGGGGCGCTGTTCTTCTGGATCTCCCAATTTGACCAGCGGAAGAGATGTTCGATGACTGTTACTGTGACTGCTTCGTCACTGCGGTTGCGAAGTTCGACTTCAAAGCTCTCGCGTAGCATGTCACGGCTAGGCTGCTTATAGAAGTCGGTGCGTTTGCGCTCGCCGACGAGGTCGAAGGCGTTGCCGAGGTAAACGCGGATCGTTTCATTCTTTGGGGTGTGGTCGATTGTATTCTCTCCGGTGAACTCCAGTTGACCGTCACTATCCATACGGTAGAAGCGGGCTTTACCGGCGGGCAGTGCGACGCCTAGGCCATTTGTCTCGTTATTTTTGAACTCTCGGTAGATCGCTACGTCGGCTTGTTGGTTCTGACCGTAGTTTTGGTTGATGTTGAGGCTGCCATGATAGCGTATACCTCCTGAACCGTCATAGATATAGAGCTTTTCAGTGGCGACTTGTTGCGAGCGCACAAACTCTACTTGTTTGGTCTCACTGTCGCGGAGCGTTGTTTTCAGCGGGAGTGAGTACATGTGAAACTCGTCAAACTTCTTGGCTTCAACTTGAGGTGCGTCTGCATATGATTTGGCCATGGCCATTTCCATCACTTGCCCTCTTACTTGAGGGGAAGACTGCACTTTATTGACGTCGCCAGCGATAAGCTTGATGGAGGCATCCTGAAAGCTGGTTCCAGTATTATTATCGATCGATACCCAACCAGTGAGTGTGACTTGGTCGCCTTTTTCGGGCAAGACTAGGTTGTAGTCTGATTTCCAAGACATGCCATTGGTTAGGTAGCTGAGTTGCGCGTCGACTTGAGCGGCTGTTTCCGAATGAAGTTTCCAGGAGAGGGTGGGCTCAAGGATCGAATCGTCACCCAAGCTAGGGAAGAGTGGGGTGCCAGGCAGGCGTGTCATTAATTGGCCATCGACTTGAATGATTGGCTCTAGCATATGCTGCTGTTGACTGCCGTATTGGTTCGTTCTGGTCGTCATCGCAGGGGCGCGAATTATTTTTCCCGATTCGATGACTTCTTTACCATCGACGACTTTGAGGAATCGAATCGTCTCACCTTCGAACATTTGTAATAAGCGCTGCTGATCCACTGGGTCACCGCGATAGCTCTGTTCGAGCACGCTGAGTGCAACTTGCCCGGTCGGATCCCGTAAGATGACTGACTCTGGTTCCAGCTGCGAAGTGACGCCGCTGTAGTTCTGTTCGCTAATGCCCTGTGTTAAATTGAGCGGCACTGTGTCGCGGACGACGCCAAAATTGCCATTGTAGACAGTGATTGCAGTTTGAGCGCTTAAGGAGGTCGCGCAGGCGAGTAGGGTGGGAAGCAGTTGTTTCATAATCGAATTCTATCTGGTTTACTTGAGAAGTGTATAAGATAACAGATCTTAGATTTAAAGTCGTCAGTGATGCGTAAAAACTCTGTCAGGTTTTTGTCATGATGGATGTCATGCTGGAGCTGAATGACTCAGCTTATTCAGGCATCTGTGAATCTTTGAGCGCTGGGGCCTTGTGACTTTATATGGACTGTTCGGCGGATTCGGCGAAATCGCACAAAAATTCCAGAGCGTCTTCAAACTCTTGTCGCGTGTGATCGTTGCCGATCAGCCCCAGTTTGGCGAAGGTCAATGCGCCGCCGCCAATGTAGACTGTGCCTTTCGAGCGTTTGAGCATACTTGCGAGCCAGCTGCGCCGCTCTTTAGTGAGTAGTGTGCCCAGTGCTTCGCCTTGATTGCTGCGTACATCCACGGCGTTATCAAACTGAGTGTCGCCGCTCTTCCAACGAGCTTGTCCGCCACTATCGCGTTGGCGCATGCCTGCCAAGGGGCCGCTTGCCGTTAATTGAGCTTTTAGTTTTGTGTCACTTAGGCCGACCTTCAGTAGGGTTTCTACCTGACGTGTATTTTGCAGGCCTTTGCCCGGCACGGAGAGTGAGATTTCTCGTCCCCGGTAGTGGCCATAGAGGGAGGGCTCATTGCGCACGAAGCCGAGCAGCTTGCTTTCGGGAACGGTGATTTCCAATTGGAGTGTTTCGCTCAAGCGACGGTATTGAGCGATGATTTTTTCTGAAGCGCTCTTCAGAATCAGCCAAAAGATGGCCGCGACCGCGATGGTGAGTGCACTAACAAAGACAATTTCTGTTCCCATGAGAATCAGGGTATCGCCTTCGCAGGCGGGTGCGAGTCATTTTAGCGATCCTCACATTGGTATATCTAGCCAGCGTTTTTATTGTCGGGCGTGTGAGGATTCATCAGTACTGCATAGAATAGGCCGAGGTGAATTAACTGCGAGGGCAGCAATTCCCATTTTTCCAACATGCCAGTGCCAAACATAATGCCGCCCATCAACAGGCAACCTGTGAACGCGCCCCAGCGGATGAAGCGCCCGCCCAATAGAAGCGTTAAACCCACGCCAGCTTCTAGAAAGGGGATGGCGTAAGCGAAGGCTAGGGATGGGAAGCCTGCCAGTAGGCTGCCGTCAAATTGACTCGACATGCCATTGGCGAAGGCTGCGAGCTTGGGAACGCGCACTGCGCCGTGAACTAAAATAGATAGACCAAAGGCGAGGCGGAGTCCCAAATACGCGAGCTGAGAATTGGAGAGTGTTTTCATGTTGGATCGGAGGCCTTTACCCGTGTGATTATTTCCAATAAATTTCGCTACCATCAGCCGCACTGCGGAGCCGCGGCGTTCTCGATGTTCTGATTCATGCGTCGGCAAATCTTTTTGAACAGCTCAATCTCTTCGGGCGTCGAGCCTTGCGATAGGGTCTGGTCGAGCTCCTGAACAATGCGCTTAATTTGTGGCATCATTTGCCGGCCTTTGTCGGTGGGATAGAGCCGGAAGGCACGTCCATCTTGCTGATCGCGTTCTTTGTTAATGTAGCCGTTTTCGATGAGCCGCTTGACTGAGCGTGCGACCGCAGACTTGTCGATCTTGCGAATGCGAGCGATTTCCTCCTGTGAGATCCCTTCCTTCCAATTCACTTCATTGAGTATGTGAAACTGGCCGTTGCCCAGCGAATGGGCGTCCAGAGACTTGGAGAGCAGCTGATTTTTGTCCCGTATCAGTTCGTCCAGAATGAGGTCTAAGGGGGGCTGCTTGCTCTTATCGATAAACTTAGTTGACACGGCTACTATCCTTTTCAATTTGATATAGTTGACGTGTTAACTATCTAGATCCCCGGGGCGCTGTCAATTGTAAGTGCTCAGTGCATATCATTTCGTTCACAGCATGCTTCGGCGCTTGGATTTATTAACAATTTATCATCACGACATAGAAAGGAAGATCACCATGAAAACAACTTTACGAGTGCACGCGGTACGTGGCCAAGAGGGGATCTATGGCGTCAACGATTTTGTGGATAACCAGGATGGCACGATTACCGATCAGGCGACTGGGCTGATGTGGACACAGCGCGACAGTGGCGCGGTCAACGATGATGGCTCGTTGCGCGTCGCTGACGATGTGAACTATGGTCTGGGGCGCACTTGGGTGGACACGCTCGTGTGGGTGGAGCAAATGAATCAGGCGAACTATCTCGGCTATAGTGACTGGCGCTTGCCCGATGCCAAAGAATTACAGAGTATCGTGCAGTATGAGAAGACGACACTGCCCGCCGCAGATACCGAGTTCTTCAAATTGACCCGCCCCGATTGCTATGTGTGGACGAGTAGCACCTGTGGCGACTTCCCGGAATTGGCGCTCTATATCGCTTTCGGCAAGGCCTACGGCATCAACCTGTTTAGCGGCGCTGGCCCTGCTCAAGCGCAACATGGTAGCGAGGGCGCTCGCCCGATGGGGCCGCCACCTATGGGTACCATGGGGCCGCCGCCGGCAGAAGGAAAGAAGCCGCAGCCAGAGCAGAGACAGTCGGTGAATACCGAGATGATCATTTATGAGTAAATTACTGACAGGCAGTGTCAAAGGACGTCTCTTCTGGCTTACCTTGCCGACCATTGCGGGCACCTTCGCGATGATGGTCTTTAACCTGACCGACACGCTCTTTGTTTCGCGCCTCGGTACGGAAGAGTTGGCGGCTATGGGCTTTACTTTCCCAGTGATCATGATCGTCGGCTCACTGGCGATCGGCTTTTCCACGGGGTCGGCATCCATTATTTCGCGAGCCTTGGGTGCCGGGCAACGGGCACTGGCGCGCCGCACTGTTTCGGATGGCTTGGCGCTGACCATCCTCGGCACCTTGGTGGTGAGCCTACTCGGCTTACTAACGGTGAAGCCGCTTTTTTCCATGTTGGGGGCCGAAGGGCGAGTGTTGGATTTAGTGAGTTCCTACATGCAAGTGTGGTATTTCGGGGCGGTCTTCGCGATCTTGCCACCGGTGAGTGACGGCTGTTTGCGCGCCGCGGGCGACATGCTGCGTCCGGTCATGGTGATGATTGTGTGTGCGATTTTTAATGTAGCGCTGGACCCCATACTGATTTTTGGCTGGGGGCCCATACCTGCCTTTGGCATTCAAGGGGCCGCGATTGCGACGGTGATCGCGCGTGCCTTGGGGGCGGGGGCTTCGCTCTTGATATTGCACCACCGCTATCAGCTGATCGATTGGCAGTGGCCGCGACTGCGTGCTTTGCTGCGCTCTTGGAAGAGCATCATTATGCTTGGCGTGCCGGCCGCCTTGAATCAGGCGCTGGCTCCAGTCGCTCAGGGCTATTACATACGGCTCGCCGCCAGCTATGGAGGGGTGCAAGCCGTGGCCGCGATGGCGACTGGCACGCGCATCGAGTCCATCGTCTTTATGGTTTCCATGTCTTACTCGATGGCAATTGTGCCCTTTGTGGGGCATAATTACGGCGCCAGTGCGCATGATCGTGTGCTGGAGACGCGACGTATTAGTAATCGTTTCGCTTTTATTTATGCTGCGCTTACATTGGCTTTATTACTTCCGAGTGCGCGTTGGATTTCCGGCTGGTTCAGTGAGGATCCTGTGGTGGTGCATTTGAGTGTGACCTATTTACTTTTCGCCGTGTTGGGACACGCAGGCCTGCACATTAGCAATTGGTCGAGCCAGTTGCTCAATGTCATGGGGCGCCCGCGCCCGGTGCTGCTCATTAGCCTAACACGCGTCTTTCTATTTGTGATGCCACTCAGCTTTATCGGCATCTATTGCTTTGGCTTTCCCGGCTTAGTGGGGGGCCTGGCACTGGCAAACATGCTAGGAGGCGGGCTGGCCTTCTATATGACACGCCAGCTTTATCCATGATTTTGTCTGCTTCGGTAAGAGTGTGCGCTTATTGGGAAGACTTGTTGCTGCGCGGGCTCGCTTATTTCGGGAAAACCGATGATGATGATGATGATGATGGGGCAAAGGAAAGAAGTCTTCTACTTGGAAAACGGGGATTGCTTCTGTGTTGAAGAAGCGAACTAGCGCGCCCAAACACTTGCATCACTCCCCACTGCTGGGAAGCACCGATGGGGAGCAAGGTTTTGCATTGAAAAAAAAAGTAAAAGGAAGCGGCGGGCACTAAACGACTTGCAACTTATGAAACTTACAAGAACTAGTTCCCTTGGAGGCTTAGGTAATAAACTTCCCGCAACTACGTGCTGATTGAATCAAAAATGGGTCATTTGGCGATCAAACTATAAATAATATAAGAATTAAAAACTCATGAGATGCCGCGCCCGAACTATTCGATATACTTTAACATGCATGGCATGCCTGCTAACAGGCTCGAGCAGCGCACTTGCTTATATAAATATGGTGTATACAGAAGTTGGGGATGATGTGGTCTTAACTGTATCTGGAGGTTACGATAATTTAAATGGGCTCACGCTGGGATCGACTACGGAAGTCATCGATGGAGAAGCTGCAACGGCCAACGCAGGTGGTTTGATCGTTACTTTTTCAGGTAGCAGTTTAGATGTAAACCAGCTGTTTGCAGTGAGTACTTACACCTATAATCGAATCGATGATGCGACATTAGTGGGTGATGATGTCACTTCAGGCTTTGTGCTAGCAGATATAACAGAAATCGACGCTGATGAAGGGGCATTTGCATTTGTAACGAATGCATCCGGAGACACTGAACTCCACCTCGCTTACGATGCGACGAACGAAACACCTTATACTTCAGTCGCCTACTCTGGCACAGCAACATGGTATAATAAGGGTATCGCTGACTTAGGTCTGGCTGTTGGTAATACTGAAATACGTTGGGATTCCGGCAACCAAGGGATTAACTTCACCGTCGTACCCGAGCCCTCTGCATATACTGCCCTGGCTGGCCTATTCGTCTTAAGTATGGTCGCTACTCGTCGTAATCGTAAAGCATCCGTTTAACAGGATAACGCTTTGAGCTTTTTGAGAGAGGGGGCTAGAGATATTAAATTAACTAGGCTATAGAGATATTACCGACGGCAACGATACCTTCACTTACGACTACGTAAGCGATGGTAATCTGCTTGCATCCATGACCGCCTCGCAAGACACTGTGAGTTATTCGTATGAGACGAATCGCGACGTCATGACCATTATCGACAACAAGGTATCCGGAAGCAGTATTTCGAAATATACCTATACCTACGACGCCCTTGGTCGCCGCGACGACCGCGCGCAATCAGGTAGCGAAATCAACACCGCCAGCACGGATGACTTCACTTATAACAGTCGCTCCGAAGTCACTGGCTCCAGCAACAGCGTTGAAACCGCCACCAAGTGGAATCCGACGTATTCGTTTGATAAAATCGGCAATCGAATAGGGAGCGTGGGCGTCTCGCCCAACGCCTACACGGCGAACGAGCTGAATCAGTATACCGCGATTGTTTCGACGAATCCCGTCCATGACCTAGACGGTAACCTCACGTCCGACGGCGGCACCTGGACCTACACATGGAACAACGAGAACCGTCTCGCCTCCGCCACCGACGGCACGACTACCATCGACTTCACCTACGACTACCAAGGCCGCCTCGTCAAAAGAGACGACGGCACCGATGTCTCGGTTTATGTTTATGACGGCTGGAATCGAATTTTTGAGATTTCCAACCCCGGATCTCAAATCGAAATGACTTCGTCGTTTCTCTGGGGCCTCGACCTGAGCGGTAGTATGCAGGGCGCCGGCGGAGTCGGGGGCTTGCTCAAAGAAGGCGACCTTTATCCGCTCTACGACGCCAACGGAAACATCATGCAAAAGCTCGACGGAGCGGGCGCAGCTGTCATGTCGGTCGATTACGATCCGTTTGGAAATATCATCAATGGAACTTTGGTCGGTGAATACGGTTTTTCGACAAAACCGCTGATCGACGGAATCGATTGGTATTATTACGGCTTTAGATATTATGATCCGCAAACGGGACGTTGGCCATCGAGGGATCCGATTGGAAAACAGGGTGGGATTAATCTCTATGGATTCGTAGGAAATGAAGTGACCTACGCTATCGACTTTCTCGGCCTTACCAAAACGTGCCAATCTGTTTCCTTTTCTGTTTCGATACCAGCAACAAAAGGTAAGATACGATTAGCTCCTCCCTTTTATGCGAAAGTCGGCGGTTCGTTCTCCATTGCTGTTGAGGGAGAGATATGCGATGAGTGCTGTGATGGAGAAATGAAAGAGACGTGGGAGATTTCAGCTACTGCGTCTGGTTCAGTAGGAATTACCCTTGGGGTCGGCGAAGATATCGATGTGAGCTACGGAAGAAATTTTTCTATCACTGGTTTTGCTGGTGCTCAAGCAAGCGGAACTATTGGTGTGTCTGGTGGTGGCTCATTTGGTAAGTCTTGCGATGGAACCGTTACTGGCACTGGTTCTGGAAGTGTTTCTGGAGACTTAGGCGTTCGTGGTGGAGCAAGCCTGCAAGCTACTCTGAGGAAAGGTAGATGGGAGTGGGAATTTGCTAAAACCTCAGCGACGATAAGCGGCACAGCCGGAGTCTCCGCGGATTACGAATTTAAGTGCAACACTTCTGGGTGTTCCTTGGAAAAATTTGGTGATTATTCCGTAAATGCCAGCGTTACGGCAGAGGTTTGTGCGCTTGGATATTGCATCAGTCACACTTTCTAGAAATTATGAGATTAATTATTTTCATTTTTATTTTCACTGCTGGCCACCAAGGATTTTCTAATCTCTTATACACTGAGTATCACGAGGGTCCTGTAAAAATTATTGAATCGGGAGGTCATGAAGGCGATGAATTCACCAAGATAAGTTTAGGAAAAGAAGTTAATTTCCAGATAAGAATATTTCAGACTGAATTTTTCGGAAGGAATATTATAAGTGCAAACGCTTTGATTAAGAACGATACAGCTAGTGACGTTCTTGCGGTTTATTCGGTAGCATTTTTTGATGCGAAAAAGAAGTTAATCGGATGTGTTCAAGGTAACTGGGATTTGGCTAAGAACGCAAAAGTCGACTATGGAAGCGGTATTGTTTATGCGGATACCGATTCAGTTCGTAGGATTGAGTCGATGAAGATTTTAATTTCAGTCTTTGAATAGGTGATGGAGCCGCTGTTTCAAAATTACAGCTCTATGCATTCTTGGGAGCTCTTGAAGATAAATCAAATTTATGAGCTTCATCGTTCTGGAAGGGGCGTTTTTCTTGGCTATTTGGTCTTTTCGTTAATTTTAGTTGTTGTTGGAGTTGTTGTTTTAGTTGTGAGAGGCGACGGTTTTGGAGTATCTGTCTCATATGTAGCTTTTGTGGCAGCAGCTGTATTTTTAGCCATAGGTTTTTTCCATTCGAGTTCAGTGAAGAGGTCAGGCCCAATATTTTCATATAATCCCGCAGAGGGGATTATCGAATTTGATTCACTAAAAGTTCGTGATGCACTTGAGAGGTTAACCTTTTCTTATGAGGTGCATCGTGGAACTTCTAACTACCCGAATAGCGAGTTGAATTTAATTCTCGATGGCGAAAGAAGACGGTTTCTTTCATCGCGTGGCGAGAATGTTACACTAGAAAAAGTTGTTAAAGAGCTAGAGGCATTGGGTTTTGGTGTCGTTCGATATAGGCATCCCGATGTATAAAGGGAGTCTCAAAAAGGGGACATTCCGTAATGTTTGCGGTCTTTCTTTAGCCGCTTATCGTATCCACCGAACAACGACGCAACTGGCCACCACTCGGCTCTCGCCTCTCAACGGTTCCAATCGGCCGTCCCGGCGATGGAAAAAGGGGTCAAACGTAGAATATAAACATTGACATTCTTAATGTTGATACGTGCATTGTGGTGTCATGCCCCGCAAGCAACGCATCGAATACCCTGGAGCGATCT
>NZ_JARXHW010000072.1:0-13590 GCF_031127805.1 Thalassobacterium maritimum
TAACGGTTTAAATAGCCGAGCCTAAGTCGACTGCCGGATTCAGGGCAATTACGTTAATTTCCGTTAATTAGAAAAGACATAAACCACTGCGAGTTATACGCTTTAAAACTTAGAGGCATTTATATAATTCCAATTTCAATTCGCCAATTGGGCGACTGTCCCATTAACGCAAATTCACGTAATTAATGGTTCCGCTCGTTTCATGAGGACTATTCTTCGTCCGAATCATCCAAGTCGTGTTTGCGGGTATTGGAGGTTTCGATCTGAGCGAACCCGCTGATGCGCACTTCGGCTAAGGCATCGTCGTGGGAGGCGATGGCCATGCCCATTTCGATCTTCTCATCCATGGGCAAGTCGACTTCACCGATGAGCGTCCAATTGCTTTCGTCGGACGAACAGTAGCCGAGAAAACGGTCGCCTTGTCGCACTAGCATGGCGAAGCGTTTCTGCGGGGCATCAACCGAGCCGAGGCCGACGACGTTCGCGCCTTTGCTGGGGCGATAGACCATGTGCATGCGGCCGGCGGGATCGCGCAGGACTGTCACCATTTTGTCGTCCGCGGCTAATGAGGCGCGATACATGACACCGGCCTTGGCATTGGCACCCGAGTTGACAAAGGTATCCACAGAGGCCTTCACGCCGCCGTCGCCGTAGTGGGCATCCGATAGATAGAAGAATTGATCCGCCGCGCCGCCGATGAATCCGCTGCCTTCCAGCTTGTAGATATCCACCGTGCTGGAGAGGCCGCTGCCGGCTAGTGGTGGCGTGCCGATATTGTTTTTCCAGAGTATGCGTGTGTCCGCACCGGGGTTCAGGTTTAGGTAAACATCACAATGTTCAAAACTGCGCACATAGACGTGATTGTCCCGCATGTAGGGACCAAGCGGTTTGCCCAAGGGACGTTGTAATTGGTCGGCATAGCTGGCCTCCCACTTCCACATGGGCTCGAGTGCATCGACGGTGGCCTGCACGTAAAAATAAGCATACGCCTCGGCATAGATCAGATAAATCGCAAGACGGCTATCCAAGGAGTCTTCCAACTGACGCGGATTGGACACACGTTTCGCTGGCATGCGGAGGATCTGCATTTTCTTGTTTAGCCCCGTCTCGCGAGCAATCGCGATGGTCTCGGCAATCACATCCGGGTTCCCGCCACCGGTCCAGCCCTCGCGGTAGGTGCCGTCGACATAGCCAATGCGTTGTCGCGCATCGGAGTTGTTATTCATGACCAGCTTATCGACCGGGGTCGCTTGATACAGGGCATCGAGCATATAGATTGGAACGCCTGCCTTATCGACAAAGGTGCCGTCGATCGCGGGGTCGCTGATCATTTTCTCGGCGCAGCCCACCCACCACTTGAGGAAGTCGGGATTGTCCCGCACATAGGTGGGCAGCCGTCCGCGGATGACAAAGTCGGGGTCGATCCACTCATCCCGGTGCCGGGTGATCGTGTCGTCGATGCCGTAGTGCCCGAAAAAGATGCGTGAGTTCCAATAGAAGAGCACCTTGATCTCTGGATTGATGGCTTTGAGGCGGGCCGCCGTATCCTTCATGCCTACGCTCGTATTGCCAAAGCCTGCGCCGTTGGCCTTTTCCAAAACCACCAGATCATAATTCTCCGCGATGGCCCGGATCTCCTGATCCGTGTAAGGCTTGCTCTTCCGGATGAGCATGCCGCGTGGCACCTTGTCCCAACTGAACTTTGGAAAGTGTTTCAACTTCGCCTCCGAACTGGGCTCGTAAGGGGTCGGGCCCATGTTATGCCCATTGCGTAAGTCGGAAAAAGGATGTTCGGGGTCCTCGATGCGCAGAGTCGGATCGCGCAAGACGAGCGATCCCTGAATCTCAAAATAGCCCTTGGGTGGCCGCCGGTCGTTCAACTTTCTCGGCGTCACTTTAGAGAAGGAACTTTCCAGCACAAGGCCGGCTCGCTCCGGCGTGAGTCCATTTACGCTAATCGACTGCAGTCTCGGCTCGGAAGATGCAGGATCCATCGCCAGCGTGAATTGCAACTGGTCCGCCTCCGGCCCATCGATCAGGTGGTTCCCGGTCCAAGTGATCCGATAGACACGGGTCGAGCCCTCGTCGTCCCGCTGACAGGAAAGCCAAGGTGAGCCCAGGTTCTCGCTCCGATAACCATTCGCAAGGATCAGCTCTGTTTCGCTGCCGGAGTCGTTACCCGCGCCCGGACGCACGGTGACCCAGAAATGACTGTTACGCCCCGAGGAATCGACCGCGGATGCGACGCTCACCCAAGTGAGGACGTAACACAAAAGGCCAAGCAGGCGCTTCCAATGTTGCATGCGAATATTCATCTTCCTGGGGACCCTGCGGACAGCTCGATCAGCGCAGACGAACTGAGCTGTCCACGAGCGTCCTTGAGATTGACATAATACGTCATACACGAATCAGGCAATTCCGCATAGACGGACCTTTCTGATCGCTTGACCTCAGCTGGCAGACTGAGCCATGGCCCGGGACGGGAATGCCTGGCTTGAGGATCCTCAGCTGGTTTCCGATAGGTCAGCGCTTCGTTTAAATAATACACAGTCGCCGACTCAACCGGCACATCCGATTCGTAACTCAACTGCACCGAACGTCCTGCAGGCTGTTGCACAATACGCTGGGGCAAAGCGCCCTCCCCCTTCAAAGTATAATCCGCAAAGGCATAGATCTCCGGCACACGCCGTGGGTCCCAACCGGCACGGTGTCCATGCGCTAAGCCCGGGTGGATGCTCAGCCATGCATGCTCGCGGGTCGTTTCAAAACTGCGTGATGTGCTATTGAGCGAAAAATGGCCGTCACTGTCACTATTGACCCATAAGGTCGGCACACGACCGCGGGCAAAATGCCGCGCCGGATCCCAAAACTTCTGCGCGGCTCCCTGCACACTTTTGAAATGGCCGTGAGACTCATACAGGTAGCCACAACCGTAGACGGGCATTGCACACTTGTAGCGCGAGTCGATGCCCGACACCAGACTACTCAGGATCCCGCCCCAGGAAATACCAGTGATCCCGATACGATCCGCATCCACCTCCGGCAAGGAGGCCAACAAAGTATGAGCCACAAAGATGTCCGATACCGCATGATACATCCACTGCGCCTCAAGCGGCAGCTCAGCGTCACCAAAACGCCCCACCCGCGAAGGACCACTGTGCGCATGCGTCAGGCGCCCACCGCCCGTTTCGACATTCTGAGGAAGATGGCCCTCCAGGTCCATGGCAATGGCAGCATAGCCGCGATCATTCCAGAGCTTCACCCATTGATGAAAGGCCGTGCCGCCGCCCCCATGCACCAATACCATCGCCGGCACCGGCTCCTCGCTCTCGGGGATGCCGATATAGGCAAAGACGCGCTTGGCTTTTCCCTGATAGGGAATGCTCTCGTAGAACAAGGCTTTGACCTTCCCGACATCGTATGTGGGATGCGGATACGTCGCAGGCACCTGATAGATCTTAGCATCCAGAAGTTCCCGCAAACCATCGCTGCGATTCGGAGCGGCCTCAAGCGTGCTCAACGCGGCAAGCATCAGGCTGAAATAGAATCGAAATCGAAGCATAAGGGTCAAAATTTGCTCAGAAAAGCCTGTCCTCAAGGAACTGATGCGAGCTGCGTAAAGTGGCAATAGTTGTTCTCATCAATAAGCATGAACTGCACGCGTTTGACTACTGGCGGCACCGTCGCCGTCACAACATGGCCACTGGCATCGATCGATGCCGCGACCTTCACGCGATAGGGAATTTCGGGATCACCGACCTGATTATAATCGATCGTTTTCTTGCCATGGCCTTCGCCCTTGCCTCCATCGGGATAGTAGAGGATGTAGGCTTCAGTCGCCTTCGGTTGATCGGGGTCCAGTTGTAAGTTTGCCTGGGTTCCCGCCGGATTGAAATTCAAGTTCACAATCGAAGCGCTGGGCAGTGTGGCATTCCTGTAATTTGGATTGCGGTGAGGCAGCTCCGCATTGCTGGATTCCAACTTCTGATTCAGCTCCTGGGACAGTGCGTCAACGATACTGGCATACTCCGGGTTTCGGCTGAGGTCTTCCTGCTCCTCCAAGTCAGCATGGGCACCGTTCTTATAGAGTCGGTAGAGTGAATACTCTCCTGTATTGAAGTGACAGTAGAGCTTGTAGTCTCCTTTGCGGATGGCCGCACGCATACTGTTATG
Source organism: Thalassobacterium maritimum (assembly GCF_031127805.1). Lineage (NCBI taxonomy): Bacteria > Pseudomonadati > Verrucomicrobiota > Opitutia > Puniceicoccales > Coraliomargaritaceae > Thalassobacterium > Thalassobacterium maritimum. The sequence continues at coordinate 4,174 of NZ_JARXHW010000072.1, forward strand.
GGGGAAGTGCCAGAAAAGGCTGTCGCGCGGATGCCCCTCCGCATCATACACTTCGCTCGCCTCGCCAGTCAGGACCGGTGTGATATCCAGGCCGCTGAGTTTCGCAGCGTTTTCTGCGGGAATGTCGGTCGATGTCAGCCTCAGTATGGTAGGGAAAAAGTCGAGCTGATTGATCATTGTCGCACGTTCCGTTCCAGCAGGTATATTAGGTCCAGCAATGACCAGCGGCACCCGAACGCCCCCTTCATCGGTCCGCTTTTTGCCACCTTTCAATGGATAGTTGTCGGAAAGAATCTCGCCGCCCTTCTTCTCCGCGCCTCCGTTATCCGAGGTGAAAAATACATAGGTGGTCTCAATCAATTTCTTGCCCGGGTAGCGGGGATCGTCCGTCGTCGCGAGCATGTCCATCACTAGACCGAGACTCCAATCCACTGTGGTCACCATGGATGCGAAGTATGGATTCTGCTGTCCGGGAAGAGCCATGTTTCCTTTCTTGGGCGGAAAGGGCTGCCCCATCTTTTTGCAGTAGTACTTCAGCAGTTCGCCGTTACGCGTGAGCATGGGCCAGTGCACCATCCAGTGGCAAAGATTGAGGAAGAACGCTTCCTCTTTGTTGTCTTGAATGAACTCCAAAGCCTCTTCGGTCAGCTCATCATAGGGGTAAGAAATACCATCGGGAAAATCCTCGGAGTATGGCGGATACTTCTCTTTGCTGAGCGGCCACTGACGATCCTTGGGGGTGGAAAAGTCCTTCGTGCGATCTTTCATACCACGATGCACGCCCCGGGTTTGATTGACCGACTCAAAACCATAAGCCGAAGCGTTGAGCCCCGCATGCCATTTACCATAATGTCCGGTTCGATAACCGTTTTGCTTGAGCGCATCGGCCAGTGTCATGTGATCGAGGTCGAAATACGCTCCCAGAAAAGCTTCTTGGAATTCGTTGTCTTTTCCCTGCTTCGGAATCGATGCTCCCGTGACATGGGTGTAGCGCGTCTGCGCGGGATGCTGACCACTCAGGATCGCCGCCCGCGAGGGCGCACAGGTCGGTGCAGACGCATAGCCCTGTGAGAAATTCATGCCCCGCTCAGCCAGCTTGAGAAGATTCGGCGTCTCATAAGGACATGGTTCACCAAGGTCATTGAGCTGCTCCACATCCTGCCACCCGAGGTCGTCGACGTAGAAGATGATAATGTTCGGCTTGATCGCAGAAAGCGTGCTGAACAGTCCCGAACATAGGGCAACGACCGTGAGGAAGAATGAATATTTTCTCGAAAACATGGGGTATGGTCAGCGTTTTACAGTTGGAAAGCAGTCGCTTAGCGCTTCATGCCTCTTTTTAAATTAATGCGGTCAGTGTCGTTCTTTTGATCCGGCCCCGCGGTGCTGCGCCCACGCGCCACATCGGTTTCCAACTGGGCAAGCAAACGCTCGAAGACTTCCGGATGGCTGTGGTAGAGATTGTTCTGCTCGCTGGGATCCGCCTCCATATCGTAGAGCTGCGCGGGTGCTTTGATGGCCATTTTTTCCTTGGTCCATCCACCGGACGCTTGAGTCAGCAGAATCTTCCACTTGCCGGAACGATAGGCGAACTGTCCACTGACCGAGTGATGCACGATGCCCGCACGATCGGAGATGATCGGCTCCCCCTTGAGAGCGGGCGCAAAACTGACACTGTCCTCGCCGGCATTGACGGGCAGCTCGGCACCGGTCAAATCGGCGGCGGTCGCCATCAGGTCGGTCAGGCAAATAATCGCATCACTGGACGAACCTGCCTTCACAGCCGCGGGCCAACGCACGATGAATGGCACGCGGTGTCCGCCGTCCCAGATGTCCGACTTCGAACCACGGAAGTGGGCGTTCGGATAGTGGCCCTGTGCCTTTAAAGCGGGAATATCGGCGACCTTGGAGCATCCGTTATCGCTGGTGACGATGATGATGGTATTCTCAGCCAGTCCAGCCGCATCGACCGCCTCGGTGATCTGAGCAACGATCGCATCGGTATGCATGACAAAATCGCCATAGATTCCGAGCTCACTCTTTCCCTGCCACTTTTCGGACGGAATGATTGGCGCGTGCGGTGAGGTGAGCGGCACATACATGAAGAAAGCTTCCTCAGCATTTTGCTGCGCGATAAACTCGGCCGATTTGTGACCAATCGCGTCCAAGACATCAATCGCTTCAAAATCGGCATGAGCGGGTCCCTTGCGATGGAAGGCTTTGACGGTGGTGCACTCGCCGACAAAGCGGTCGTTCTCGATCCAGATGTAAGGCGGCATGTCGAGCGAAGCGGCGATGCCATACCAGGAATCAAAACCCAGATCGACGGGGCCACCTTCAATACGTGCGCTCCAATCGACCCCATCCACCGGAGCGGCCTTGCCTCTCGTGGGCGTGCCGTTCGGCTTGCGAATCCCGAGGCCCAGGTGCCATTTACCAATCATAGCCGTCTTGTAGCCTTGTGCTTTCAGCAGAGCAGGCACCGTTAAACGATCCGGCGCAATGAGCGGCTGATCGAATCCAAACAGCACCCCACTTTGTAAACGTGAGCGCCAGTTGTAGCGCCCCGTCAACACACCGTAGCGTGTCGGCGTGCAGACCGACGAACTGGTATGCGCATCGGTAAAGACCATGCCCTCTGCCGCCAGGCGATCCATGCCCGGCGTCGGAATTTTGCCGTGCTCGGGATTCAAGACCTGCACGTCGCCATAGCCGAGGTCATCGGCCAGGATATAAATGATGTTGGGCTTGTCTGCAGCATGGGCCGCCACAGTCGCCAACATGGAAAAGGCTAGGAGTAGGCATTTCATAGTATCTTTCTATGGATTAGTGGCGTGCGCCTTTGACCGCTTGCAGTAATTTAGTTTTTCCAGCGTGGGCATTGTTTTTGATCTCCGTATGACGCTTACTGCGTGTGGTATACCAATGATACTTCCCTTCCGCATCTGCGTCCGCAACAATCGGGGCCTCATATTCCACGGCAATGACCGTGTTTCTAAAATCTGGCGCTTCAGCCGGCACTTCAATTTTTGTCAGGTGCCCATTGGCATCGTAAGTCACTGGAAGCGCTTTGCGCTCCGCATCTGCGAGGAAGTAAGCCTTCGCGGGCTTGCCCACGATACCGTTGAACTCGATGCCTTCCGGCTTCCACTCCAAAACGTGCAGGTAGAGGGTCTGATCCTTTTGCGTCATCGCGCCCCACCAGAAATCGTAATCAACCGGCGATGCAGTGGTGCCGTAGATCGACTCACCGTTCACTTCCATCCACTTGCCCGCAGCCAGCAAGCGCTCGGTTTCTTCCGGGAGGATATTACCCTTGGGATCCGGGCCCACGTTTAAGAGCAAATTCACTCCACGGGCGGCACAGAGTGCGAGAAACTCGACAATGTCCTTCTCACTTTTCCAAGCGTCATCGGTGCGATCGTAGCCCCAGTTGTGACGCATGGTCATGCAGGTTTCGGAATCCTCCTCCATACGTTCCGCAGGCAGCAAACGGTCGGGCAGCGAATTAAAGTCGGCATACTTTTGCTGAGCGACCGGCACCCGACGACTGTAAAGGCGGCTGCAAATAACAGAGTCCGGTTGGAGTTCACGCACCCGCGCGCCTTGTGCATCGGCTTCGACGACATTATTGCCACCGACATCAAACCAGAGCACCGCCATTTCACCGTAGTTCGAAAGCAATTCGTCCAGATTCTTTTCAACTAGAGCGAGATACTCATCGTTGGACAAAGTCCCGGGATTCCCACGTCCTCGTGAGCGGTGATACCAGTCTTTGAACTGGGAGTAATAGACGCCAAACTTGATGCCCTGCTTCGCGCACTCATCGGAAAGCTCCTTGATGATGTCACGCTTAAAGGGCGTAGCATCCATCACATTGTAATCCGTCGCATCGGTATCAAAGAGGCAAAAACCGTCGTGGTGCTTGGAAGTGATGACTATATATTTCATGCCCGCTTCCTTCGCCAGGGCGACCCACTCCTTTGCATCGAAATCAGTCGGGTTGAATTGCGGCGCCAAGGTTTCACGGTATTCCTGCCCCGAGATTTTAGCGCTATTCATCAGCCATTCAGCGCTGGCACCGCCCTGCTCTTTACCGTAATCCTTGCCCTTCCATTCACCACCGGCGATGGAATACAGGCCCCAGTGAATAAACATGCCGTAGCGAGCTTCACGCCACCACTCCATGTGAGAATCGTCAGTTTGGTCTGCAGGCGAAGACAGAGGTAAAAGCGCCAGTAGCGCGAGCAGGAGGAGTGAGATGCTTTGTTTCATTGTAATAGAATAATATGATCAATCGAGGGGCTGGAATTCGCCGAATTGAGCGAGCCAACGCAGCAGCTTGACGCAATTCACATACTATGGATCGGCCTAAAGCAGAAGCGCCCCTGGGGTTAATAAACAAACCATACCACAAGGATTCGGGGCCGAATATCACGTAAACAATCTAAATTGCCGCCTTGGGCTCACTTTGTTTGCGCCAGCCATCGATCCAAGGCTTTCTCCAGCGCCTTCACTTTCTCGGGATACTGTTTGGCCAAATTCGTCTGCTCGCCTAGATCATTCGCGAGATTGAAAAGCTCCGTGGGCTCATCGCTCTGAAAGCGGATCAGCTTCCAGTCCCCGCTCAGGATTGCGTCGGAAGGCTGATGCCCGCTGCCATGCACATGCGGATAAGTCCACATGAGTGCTCGATCCTCTGCCGCCTCGTTCTGGTCTCCTTGCAAGAGCGGCAGCAAAGACTGCCCATCCAAATGTTGCTCGGGCTGGAGCGGTAGTCCGGCCAATTCCAACAGGGTCGGATACATATCCATTGTAATGATTTTGGCTTCACTGGTGGCAGGCTGAATGTGGCCCTGCCAACTGATAATTGTCGGAATACGAATGCCTCCCTCATAAGTCCAGGCCTTGCCAGAACGCAGGGGCGCGTTACTGGTCGGGCTCACCATACGCTTACGATGCGCAAGCCCGCCATTGTCCGAAGTAAAGAGAATGATCGTATTTTCCAGAAGCCCTTTGGCCTCCAAATGCTCGATCACACGGCCAATATTCCAGTCCAAATTCTCCATCATGGCAGCATAAGCCGGATCCCCCTGCTGCCCTCTAGCAAGCGTATTGTATTTCTCCTCTATCATCTGAGGCGCCCCCTCGCCCAGCATCGCGCGCTTCTTAGCTTTATATTTTTTGACGAGAGGCTCCGGCGCTTGTATGGGTGTGTGCACGGCATAATGCGACAGGCATAAAAAGAACGGCTTGTCCTGCGGCCCCGCGCCGACGGCTGTGCTGCTTTGATCGATAAACTCGATTGCTTTGTCAGTCAGCGCATCGGTCAAGTAGTCTCCCGGCTTGTAGCCCTTCAGGTCCGGCACATTTGAGGGACGCCGCCCTTTTCCGAATGGATAGAAAAACGAGGCGGGCTGCCCGGCTCGATTCACTGCCGCAGTGTATGCAAATCCCTGATACTTCGGTTGCACCGCATCTGTCTTTCCCAAGTGCCACTTCCCGATATAGCCGGTGCGGTAGCCTGCTGCTTGAAAGGCTTCTCCAATGGTGAACTCCGACAGGTCCAAACTCGGGCTATCCCCGCTAATCCACTGAGTAATCCCGACTCGCTGCGGGGCCTTGCCCGTCATCAATGCTGCCCGCGTCGGCGAACACACCGGATTGGCGGCATAGGATCGTTTAAAATTCACGCCCTCCGCCGCCAGCGCGTCGATGTGCGGTGTCTCATGAAAGCTCGAGCCATTCACCCCGATGTCGGTCCATCCGAGGTCATCAATAAAAAAGATCAAGACATTGGGCGCGGTTGTCTGCGCAGAAAGAGCGCTGCCGAGCAGCAGCAGGATTGAAAGAATGCGAATTTGAAAGGAACGAAGGATCATCTTGTTATTCTAATTTGCGAGCACCGAGCTGGGCGGTAGCGGCACATCGTTTTGTATTCTCCAGGCCACCAGTTCGCCGAGTAGTTGCTGCGCTTTCTCGGGATGACTCTTGGCCAAATTACGGCTCTCTTTGAGGTCCGCCTCGGTGTCATACAACTCGATGCGGCCATCCTTGAGCGTTTGTATCAATTTCCACTTCCCCTTGCGAATGATCGAACACGGGGGATCTTTATAAGTGCTGGCGATGTGCCAAAAGAGCGGACGTTCCGCAAGCGACTGACCGCGTATCAACGGCAGCCAGCTGTCCCCATCTAAGGTGCCAGTGTAATCATCGACCCCGGCCAACTCGATGAAGGTGGGAAACAGGTCGAGGCCTTGCACCGGCGTCGCATCACGCCGGGCCTGAACGACTCCGGGCCAATTCACCAGCGCGGGCACCCGTAAGCCGCCGTCGTAAATATTGCCTTTGGCCCCGCGTAAATTCTGGTTGCTGCTTTGCATGCCGTTGAAGCCGTTGTCGGAGGTAAAAACAATCACCGTGTTTTCCCGCAGCCCGGCCTGATCGAGATAGTCCAGGATGCGTTGCACGTTGTCGTCGATCGACTTAATCATGGTTGCATAGGCGGCCACTTCGCGTTTCTTTTTCTTTGGTCCCATCCCCTGCCCCGTGTCGGGATCGCCGGCTTTTTCCATAAAGTGCGCCATGAGCGCTTCGCTGCGTGGCACCGAAGGGCGGTGCGGGGCATAGAAGTGCAGATTCACGAAGAATGGCTCGTCTTGATGACGCTGCATAAAGTCAATCGCGTCGTCGGTCAGTCGGTCGGTCAGCCAGGCATCGTCTGCTTTATCTGCAATAAATGGATTCTTAAACGGCGCCACGTAGCCACCGCCGGGCGCATTGTAGCCTTTAGCATGGCCTCGGGCTGGATCGCCCCACCAAGTGCCGCCGACATTCTCGTGAAAACCGCGGCCGATGGGATAATACTTCTGAATTTCGGGCGTCTGGTGTTTCGCCACCCAGCTCAAGTCACCGTTCCCCGGCTGGCCTAACTTCTTATCAAAAGGATAGCCGGTTTCGCCTTCCGGGTTCGGGCCGACGATGTGCCACTTACCAAGATGAATCAGTTTGTAACCGGCCTCGCGTAGTGGCTGAGAAAATACCGGGTGTTCTTCCCCCACCGTCCATTTGGAAAAGATATTATCACGACTATTGCCCTTCTCCAAAACCGGCACCGTGTAACAATCCGTGCGAAAGGACTGCTGCCCAGTCAAAATCGCCGCCCGTGAGGGCGAGCAGGTCGGATACATAAATGCATTTTCCAGCACCAGGCTCTCCGCCGCCAATGCGTCCAAGCTCGGGGTCTCCATATACTGACTCCCCATAAAGCCCACATCCTGCCAGCCGAGGTCATCGGCCAAAATGAAGATAATGTTCGGCTGCTTGGCAGCAAAAGCTGAAGCAGCAACTAGCAGGCTCGCAAGAAACGAGAGCGCGTTTCGGATGGGGTTCATGGTCTAGCCAAAGAGTGGCAGTGATTATCGAGGGCGAATCCACATACAGTGGCCGCCGCCGGGAGCGATGTGGGCGCGAATGCGATCGCCCTGCTTCACCGTCATCTTACGGATTTGATACAGCTCGCGCTTGGTCTCGACCGGTTCAAAAGCGATCTTCTTCTTTCTGGCATCCGCTTGATTCCAGCCTCCGGGGAAAGCGTAATGGCTCTCAGCCGTGTCTTCATACAAAGTAATATCGTAGCTCACTCCCGGGTTGAGAAAATCGAGGTTCAAGTCCATTTCACGGCCGGACTCATCCGCCACCGCAGCCACCATCCAGGTGTCGCCGGAGCGACGGGCCATGGTCAGGTGCTTTCCGATCTCCATTTCAAGCACCTGGGTCTCGTCCCAAGTCATCGGGAGTTGCTTGATAAACTCAAAGAGGTCCATCTTACGATTATAGGCGTCCGGCATATCGGGCAGGGTCAAAATACCGCTATAGAAAATCAAGCACTGAGCCACTTGCGACACCACGGTGCTGGGGATCTGCTTGTGCACCTTGTCGCGGGCAATGGATTGATCCATATCAAAGAGTCCACAACTGCGATCCACCGGACCGCCGAGATTGTGCACCACGGGAAAGACAGAAAGCTCGGAAGGCGTCGCCGGCACACGATTGGCCGCATCCAGCATGCTGTTGACATACTCATTGGACATGTAGTGCGGGTAGGTGCGCGTCAGGCCGGTAGGCTTGTTCGGCTCGTGCAGATTATACATGATTTCATATTCCGCACACTTCTCCAGCACCTTCACGCTGAAAGCATTCTTCGTCTGATTGCCGCCACCGAGGAAGCCGTGCTTGATACCAACAATCCCCCACTCCTGATACTGGGCAAAGGTGCGGTCCATATCGAAGTTCTTGAGCGCTTTGTCATTAATATAGAGCCAAATACCGACGCCCTTCTCTTTCGCATAACTGACGACCTTGGGCATCTCCACTTCATGCTCATAAGTCACCGGGTCCGACTTCGGGTCGCGCTCGGGGCCATACCATTCCGCATCGATGATCAGGAAGGGTAAACCGTTTTCATGGGCAAAATCAATGTAGCGGATATAGCTCTCGGTATTGATTCCATACACGAAACCATCATCCGCCACGCCGCCATGGTTGCGCCAATCCCAGAGGCTCACGCCGGTTTTTATCCAGCTAGTATCGGCCAGTTTGTTTGGCTCATTTAAATTTAAAATCATCGAAGACACCACTAGGTCCCCGGGCTTTGCAGCAATCAATACCGTGCGCCAGGGGCTGACCGACGCAGCAGTGTCACGCATGGAACCATTGTAACGCAGCGTGCGGTCATCCTTGGCAATCGTCAGGTTGGCGTCGGACGAATTGACCACCGCCGCCTCATGCAGTGAGATGTAAACCTCCTCTGACAAGCGAGCCGTAAATGGGGTGCGGCAGAACTTACCCAGCTTCCCGAAAGGCACCGCATTAAAGAGCGTAGTCGAGGTTTTGGCATACCAAGCGACCGGCGCTTGAGCCAGCACAGAGACCTCGGACAGTTCTCGTTGCCAGTTTACATTGCTCAGCCCCGGCTGCTCCGGAAACACATAGCGAAAGGCGATCCCGTCGTCATAGGCACGCAAGATCACCTGCATCGTGCGCTTTGGTGCGTCGACTTCGCGCAGGTGCAGCGTCAACTCATTGTAATGGTCGCGATACTCATTGAATTGCCCCCAGACCGGCTGCCAAGTGCTATCGTGCGTGTGGGTTTCAGTATCGGTCAGCTCCAGGCTTCCGGAAAACGCGCCTCCAGCCAGCTCCACACCCAAGCGGGATTTAGCAATGACCGGCTGCCCCTGGAAAGCGACCGAATAAGCCACTTGCCCATCGGCCGAGTGCGTCGTCACCTGGATATGTTGATCCGGCGAAGAAATAGACGCCGCAGTCGCAGCAAGGAGAGGGCAAAGAAAAGCAGCGCTTAAGATTTGGATAAAACGATTATAATTCATAGGGATATATGCAGACATAATATAG
>NZ_JARXHW010000073.1:0-13108 GCF_031127805.1 Thalassobacterium maritimum
ACGGTTCATCCCCACGCGAGTGGGGAATGCAACACTAGGGAGATGCACTCAGAAGCCGCCCGCGGTTCATCCCCACGCGAGTGGGGAATGCTGCGCAGCTGGATGAATGGATGAGCGGTGAGACGGTTCATCCCCACGCGAGTGGGGAATGCGTCTACAAGGTCCACGGCCGCAGCAATAAATCCGGTTCATCCCCACGCGAGTGGGGAATGCGAGGAAGTGCGCGACGTGTCTGTGAATCACAACGGTTCATCCCCACGCGAGTGGGGAATGCAGGCATGAGATTTGAAAGCTCGATGTCTCGGTCGGTTCATCCCCACGCGAGTGGGGAATGCAGCGCGTAGGCCGCGTCGACATCACCGACCAGCGGTTCATCCCCACGCGAGTGGGGAATGCCCGCAGGCGGGATTGAACGGGGAGGTTGATATCGGTTCATCCCCACGCGAGTGGGGAATGCGCGCGCTGTCGATTTGAGCGCGCCGCCCCAATCGGTTCATCCCCACGCGAGTGGGGAATGCTCAACCACGCCGCCCCAAACGAAGGGGCGCGACGGTTCATCCCCACGCGAGTGGGGAATGCATGACAAGAGCATCGTAGGGCTTACGCGCAGTCGGTTCATCCCCACGCGAGTGGGGAATGCACGGCGCTGACCTGCTAGACACGCTGAACCACCGGTTCATCCCCACGCGAGTGGGGAATGCCTATTCGTTTCAATTGAGTGCTCTGCACGCGACGGTTCATCCCCACGCGAGTGGGGAATGCCACAGGGGCAAGATTTACCAAAAATCGATAAACGGTTCATCCCCACGCGAGTGGGGAATGCCGTCGACGTAAAGCTCTCGTTGGTGCTGGCCACGGTTCATCCCCACGCGAGTGGGGAATGCCTTGTGGTCATCTGTATCACCAAAAGCAATACCGGTTCATCCCCACGCGAGTGGGGAATGCTTGAGCAATACGATGGAGTCTGGCGATCGAAGCGGTTCATCCCCACGCGAGTGGGGAATGCACTTCTTAATTTTAAATTTAATTACCTCATTCCGGTTCATCCCCACGCGAGTGGGGAATGCTAGCCCATAAAGTAAATGTACGGAACCAAGCGCGGTTCATCCCCACGCGAGTGGGGAATGCGCTCAGTCGCTGACAGAGTGGTAATGCGGCACCGGTTCATCCCCACGCGAGTGGGGAATGCAGAATAGCAAAGGTGCTGAGTACAACTATACTCGGTTCATCCCCACGCGAGTGGGGAATGCACTTGCTTTAATCTTGCCCATGCATTTTTCTCCGGTTCATCCCCACGCGAGTGGGGAATGCGGATTTTGACAGATGGAACATGGACAGACTCGCGGTTCATCCCCACGCGAGTGGGGAATGCGTGAGCCCCCGCCGCTGGTTTGCATTCATTGGCGGTTCATCCCCACGCGAGTGGGGAATGCTCAATCAGGCTCCTATTCTCATGCCTACTAGGCGGTTCATCCCCACGCGAGTGGGGAATGCTTCGCAGAGACACGAGATTGACGATATTCCAACGGTTCATCCCCACGCGAGTGGGGAATGCGTCGAACGTCGCCTCAGAAGGCACCACGAACTCGGTTCATCCCCACGCGAGTGGGGAATGCTCGGTTAATTCCCGCAAACTTACAGCTAATTGCGGTTCATCCCCACGCGAGTGGGGAATGCCCGCAAACACTGTTGCTTTAATATTCGGCCATCGGTTCATCCCCACGCGAGTGGGGAATGCCGCTTTGTGCTTGTTCGGCGGCGGCTGGCTTTCGGTTCATCCCCACGCGAGTGGGGAATGCGTATTGCTCGCGCCCATGAGCAAACCCATCGCCGGTTCATCCCCACGCGAGTGGGGAATGCTCCTCTCCCTTTCTCTTTCTTTCTTCTCTCTTCGGTTCATCCCCACGCGAGTGGGGAATGCTTCTTTCCTCTCTTTTTTCTTCCTTCTCTCTTCGGTTCATCCCCACGCGAGTGGGGAATGCGGACTATCGCGAACTCAGGCGACGAATCCACGCGGTTCATCCCCACGCGAGTGGGGAATGCTTCAATTTCAGATTCAATATTAGCAATATCGGCGGTTCATCCCCACGCGAGTGGGGAATGCATCAGTGGGCAGTGGCACGGATGATCCGTGCCCGGTTCATCCCCACGCGAGTGGGGAATGCTTCTTCTCTTCTCCTCTCCTCCTCTTTTCTCCCGGTTCATCCCCACGCGAGTGGGGAATGCGACGACCTTGTGAACGGCTGTGCTCGTACCGTCGGTTCATCCCCACGCGAGTGGGGAATGCTCTCGTATTACGAGCAACTTACAGAACTTGAAATGCGAAAATCAGTTAAAGTGCAAGGGTAGATGTTATTTTGCGTAACCGAGTCGACGTAGGTGCTCAAAGACCCCTGCACAAGCGATGACGTCAGCAAGTGCATCGTGTTTTGGTTCGTAGTCGAAGCCTAGTAATTCCTTGTGCAACTCTCCTAATCTTGGAAAGTTAGCGAGTCGTTGTTTCTTTTCTTTACGTAGGTATGTTTGCCCCATGTATGCCGTGCAGTAGCGCTTTTCTGGGAATGTTAGAGGGAAGTCGATACGCATGGCTTCGCTTTGTATAATCCCGAGGTCGAAATTCAAATTATGTGCGACAATGCTGTCGGCATCTTTCATTACATTATTTAGCGTTTTAAGTTGTAGCTGGAGATCTTCTCCTTCTTCTTCGGCCTGTTGTTGCGTGATTCCGTGGATACGCATTGCGCTGTAGGGAATCTTAAAGCCGTCTGGGCGGATGAGTGCACGGTGGTCGATTTCAATGGAGTCTTTGCCAACGAGTCCCCAGGCTATCTGTATCATACGTGGCCACTGCTTGTAGTTGCGCTCAGTGACAAAACTGAGTGGCGTCAGACCAGTGGTTTCTGTATCGATGATCAAATGCATACTTACTTTTTCGTCTGGCTGCTTAGTGCTTCGATTAGAGATATTCCAGAAAGCTCCATTTCTTGTTGTCCACTGGCACCTTGTGGTCCGAAGCGTTCCATTTTGTAGCCTTGGCAGTTGGGCCAGGAAGTAATGCTCAGGAATCCGAATTCGGGGGGCGCGTGTTTGACGATGAACTGCATCACTTTGTCATGGGTGCGCACGTTGAGGGTTCCCACAAATACGTTTGGGCGCGGTTCGATAAACCAGCGTTTTAAGTGGCCGCGTATAAAGGCTGGTACGTCATTGGCGATGATCACAGTCATGCTTCCGCTTTGGGTTGGAGTGGATGTGGTTTTGGCTCTTGCAGGCTACTGAGATCTTTAAACAGAGCTTTTAATTCATTGGGCGCGCGTTGTAGCATGCGGCTTTGTTCGACATTACGTTTGAGAATCTTGCGCACCAGTTTACCATCGTCTTTAGGGTTGATGGATATTGCTTCAAATGCGGCAGGCCAAGAGGTTTCGTGTTTATACAAATCGGCAGCGTCGTAGATGAAGGGGAGTGTGCCGGCTTTGTGGACAAAGCCTAGTTGTGGAATGAAGCCCATTGAGCAGCAGACTGCGGCGATCAGTGCGTAGTGCGAGGCCGTGGCAGCGGAGAGTGCGCGGTTGATGTTGTCTGCCATATTCCAATTGGAGGGCGAATAATTGCGTCCTTTCCAAGTCACTCCATATTGCTTGCCTAGTTCTTCATAGATCTTTTTGACACGTCGCCCTTCCATGCCGCGTAGTTGCTCGATGGATACGCCGCTGGTAGGCACATCGGGGAAGCGGTAGCGAAACATACGTCGAGCGACTTCGTTACGTTTGCGTGGAGCCGCCCAAGCTTCGGCATGGATGCGTGCCATGGAATTGTCATGGTTCGGTGTGATGCCGTAGGCGTAAAAGCGCAGGCCGTCCTCGCCCAGCCAAAGTAGCGGGCAGTTACATTGTGCGGCTGCTTTCACTGCGGCATGTGTAATCGTCGTGCCAGGGCCTAAGATAATTGCAGAGACCGTCGCCACGGGAATGGGGCAGAGTTTCCCTTTGGAATCGATCCATTTGATCGCCGCGTCGTCCACCTCGATACGTCCATGCTCGAGATAGATGGGGGTCCAGCGGTCTTTAGCTGGCGTGAGCGTATCGAGGGGTGGGCGTTGAAACAGAGGCATGGGGTAGTTTGTAAGAGGTTTTATTGGGATGTGGCGTGCTCGCTTGCGAGCGCTTCTTCTTGGGCTTTGAGAAATGACTGACTCAGAAAGAGGCGTCCGCAAGCGGACACGCCACAACGCTCTATTTTTTAATCTTTGCTTGGGCGATGTTGGCGGATGTTACGCGCGCGATAGGCGGCGGGAACGGCTCCGTGATGTTGGCCGAAGGCAATGGCTTGGTCGCTTTGATAGAAACTACCATCCTGCTCCGAGTCGCTTTGTAGTTCTTCTTGATACTCGAATGCTTCGAGTGAAGTCGGTGTTTGCTCCGGGAGTATTTCGAGTAGGGCATCGAAGGCTTGTTGACGGTCCTCTCCCACAGTGGGCGTAAGCGGGCTCGCCGGCAGGCAAGTTTTGCGACCAAACCAGACACCCCAAACAGGATCGAGCAGCGCCGCCTGAACGCGGGTGAGCGTAGCGGCGTCGCCTTCCCAAATGGCGACGAAAGACGTGTCACATAGGTAGGAGCGACGGGTGATGACTGTGCCGAACGCTGCGCCCGAAGCCTTTTTCGGGATACTCATTTTTTCCCAGAGTGGTGCTTTTTTATCATATCCGCCTCCGACCGTATGGAAGTCAGTCAGGCGCGACGGAGTGCGCTGAGTCTGTTCTATCCGCACGACGGTCAACTTCAAGTCGCTGAGCGCTTGCAGATGCTCGGCTTCGTCGCTTGCATGTTTGTCAATGCCAAGCGCGGCGGCGATTAAGCCAACCAATGCGCTTTTGGTTGGAAAAGCATTGGTCTCGCGGTATTGGAATTTGGAGGACGCCCCCCACGATTGTAGCGGGGCGTCGATGTAAAATGCTAAGGCTGGCATAATGCTTAGTCCTTGAGCAATTGATCGATGAAGGCGTCTAAGCCACCATCGGTTTCGGTGAGGAAATGTTGCTCGCCCTGTGCCCCCCAAACTTTCTCGATGGATGCGAGGTGTGCTTTCATTTCGTCGAGCGAGGCGGCTGCGAAGCCTTGACCGCGGCTGCTGACTGGCTTTTCGAAGGCATTGATGAGCTGTAGTGGCTGGCCCTTTTCTTTGCGAATGCCGAGCACTTCGTGTGGCAACGTGCCCGCATTCATCGAGTTTTTACGAGCATTGGGCACCGCTGTCAGCGCAGATTTAATGAAAGCGCGTAGGATGTCTTTACGCTCGTCCTCGCTTAGGCCTCCGAGGTGTGTGGGCGCGGCAAGCAAGTCGAGGTTGATGGCCACATAGCGGTAGTAGGTGGCGGAATTGAATTCGAGGCTGCCGATCATGCCCGCGCCGGCATCTTCCGCGTCCCCTTTGCGGTCATCGACTGCAGAGAAAAAGTCGACTTCGTTGTTGGTCTTATGCGTGGAGAGCGCGTGCGAAAACATCGAGGCACCTTCGACATTTAGATTCGGATCGTTCGCGATCATACGACCAAAGAGAGCAATGTCAGCGGCATCCGTGCGGGTAGCATTTTTGATAGCTTTTTTGGCATCTTCGCCACCTGCGATTGCTGTCGCGATTTGTTGAATCTCGCCTGGCGACAGGTAGACGGCAGTCGTCACTTGTTCGGGATGCTTGCTGTCTTTTTTACTAAAGAGCACACAGAGGGCTTCGGCTTGTTTGGCGGCTGCGTCCGCATCGAGCCCCGCAGCACTCAAGGCTTCGGTGAAGGGAAGCAATAGATGGCGTGAGCGAATGCCCTCAAAACCAGCATGGTTTTCGTGCGCGAGCACACGACTGGCGCGTTTCAAGCATTGGCTGGAAATGCGGGCACGTTGCACGCCGCCGAAGACGGCTGATTTAGGAGAGCCGACGTCGTCACGATTGAGGCAAGAGACGGGGAAGGACTGGAGGATGTGGAGTTCGATGAGTTTCATGGTGTTTTAATATTGTTAATAGAATTTTGTGATTAGATTTGTTGTGAAATTTAGTCGTTTGTAATCGGAACGAGGCAGAGCATACCGAAGCCGAAGGCCTTGGCGGAACCGATACCAGATTGGGCGGCATTCAAAAACGCCGTTGGATTTGTGACTTGTAGGAGGCCTGTAAATTCGGTGGCGGTGTGTGTGCCGCTCTTGCCTTGTTTTAGAAATTGCTGACGTGGGCGCGGCACCGTTTTGAGTGACGTCATATCAATGCTAAAGCCATGCTGGGCGCCCTTGCGCTCGATCCATGCAATTAGGTCTTCGCGTTTGCCGAGCGCGATGCGTTTACCGTTCTTCTTTTTGACGCCATTCGCATCGCGTACCACCAATTTTTTGGTTGGGTTGGCAAGCAGTGAAAACCGGTACTGCCTGTGTTGGAAAAAACTGTCTGGGATGGTCTTAGAGTGCCAGTTGTTGCTTGGGCACCAGTCTGGGCGCGTGGGCGGTTCTGGAGATTGGATCAATAGCCGAAAACCGTGACCGGTGTCATCGACCCGAGTCAGGAAGCTGCGCTCGGCTTCGGGTTGGCCGGGAAAGGCTTCCCATATGCGCTTGTGCCAGGCGTAGCTGTCGCGAAAGCCACCATGCTTCCATTCACGCGCGGCAACGTCGTAGGGGATCTGTGCTTGTGTGAGAATCATACTTCAGCGGCCTCCGTTTGGAGTGGAGCCATGGGTGCTTGCCAGAAACCGGCCGCCCAATTGACTTTCACGTTCTCACTGTAGTTGGCCCAGTAGTTCAGATTTTTGTGAAGTTCCTCGTAATCAAGAGCGATGCCTTCGCGTTGTAATCGTTTGACTAAACGATGGAGTTGCTTCGCGAGATCATCGAGATCATCACAGGCGAGCAGACGACGAAAATGGCTGTCATAGGGGTGGTTGCCGTCTTTTCGCTCGCCTAGGCGCAGTGCGGATTTACCCACGCTTTGTCCTGCCTGATGCTCGGGGTGTTCGGCGTTAAGCGCGGCTAGGATTGTTTTTCGGTCGTCTTTCAGTGCTCCGAGTTGGCCGAGTAATGGATAAGCTTGGTGGCGCGTCGCTGGGCTCCAATAGCGGCGAAGGGCTGCTCGACTGCCTCGGTCGGCGACCATTTTTTGCAGTCGCGCTAGGAATGTGTTCTGTGTGTCGGTTTCCATGGTTTAGAGTTTCATTTCGGATTGAATGTTTGGGATAGATGAAGATTTCTTGGGCTGCTTGGGGGCTTTCGGAGGTTTGGGATACAGTGCCTTCATTAGAGGTTTGATGCCGTTGGCATACGCTTGAATTTGGCGTGGTGTGCTGCGAGGGCAGACAGAGTTGAAGGCATCGAGCGCGGTAGATTGCACTAGCTTTGTCCACGCGTCGACAGCGCCGGCTTCACCAATGGCCGGTAGCCCGCGACGGCTTTCAGTGTCTCCGGCCATTTGAATTAGAGTGCGATGTTTGAGGTCGAGTTGATGCCAGTAGTGTTTTTGAGCAGATGGCACAGGAGGGTTCTCATGTTTGAGTGCGCCCCAATAGGTTTTGATTGCACCATAGAGCTTCTTAGAAATGGCATCGGCATGATCGACCCCGTTTGCGTAGATCTTACGCCCATCTTCACTGAACAATTGTTGAGGCACGGTGAAGGTGGATTCGGTGCAATCAATTATTTTAGCATCCTTAGCTTTCACCAGTTCACCTACCCATAAATTCGTATGTTGTTTGAGTGTGTGTCTATTATTGAAGGCCTGTAGGTTGAGTGGCCCCGACGCCTCATCGGTATGTTTTAAATTAGTCACTAAGTGTAGATCACGCCAAATGCCTTGCTCTAGGTTCGCGCGTAGCAGTCGGCGATTATCTTTAATCGTCAACGTAGTGGCGAAAGGATCGCGATAGGCTTCAAACTCAGGGTATTGATGTCCTTGATCGATCAAAGTGGTGGCATAGTCGTCGGAGAGCCACAACGCGCAGGCTGTAGGTGCTAGCCGTGCGAGCAAATTATTATCGGCGGGCGATTCCCAAACGGGAGTGCCGATTTCTGCACCTGTTTGTTTGAGTGTTTCGAGGTCGATGCAGTTGCGTAGTAGCGTTTCTTTGAGTGAGTCCCCAAGTAATAACATCTGCAATGATTTTAGGCTAGGGCCATTACCTTTGACTTTGGATGCCATACTGCCTCCGACGAAAAAGTTTTGTAAGGTAAGTAAACCGAGCGCGGCAGCTGCGGGTTCCCATGGGCGGGCATCTTCGCCCCAATGATCCATGAGTTTCGGGCTGTTTCCTGATGCGAGTTGGAAAAATATTTTACAGAGTGGATAGCCTTCACTGCTTTTGGCTGTCGTTTTTTTAGACTGCAAAAAACGCGGGCCGTCGCCCAGTAGATTAAAGTGTGGGTAGATGTCGTCTCGCTTAAGGTAGGCGATTATGTCCTCGGAAAAGTTGGTTCCGAACTCGTCCCATTCGTCTTCATCTTCGGGGGCACCGAGCGCGGCGTGGGTGATGCAGACCAGTAGGCGGGTGAGGGCTATGCGTTCGTGGGGGGCGCAGTCTAGGTCAGCTATTTCAGAACTACGGGCAAAGGCGGTTTTTAGTGAGACCAAGGGGGATGTCTCGGCGCTGGCGTCGTGTCGCCAGCGCACTGGAATCCATGGGGAGTCGATGAGATTGAAGTTTTGCATGATATGAGTGAGATTAGAACCAGAAGTCTTCAGGTTGCTCGGAATAGGGAGTTGATTCAGATTTTTCGTAGGTGACGCCGATATCGCTGCGGTAGTAGAGGGTGTAGGGCTTGTCGTCGCTTGCGTAGCACTGCAGCTCGCTGCTGTCGCTGGCTTGGATGGCGAGCACGCCAGAGTCGAGGTGTTGTTTCAGCCAGTCGGGAGCGGCGGTGAGTTGCGGTTTGACTAAATAGGCGGGGATGCGGGTCGCATGGCTTTGCAGTGCTTTGGCGACGGCAAAGTTGAATTCACCTGTGTAGTGGCTCTCAGTGGTGCCGTCTGGTAGTTGCCAAGTCACACGGCCGCCTTGTTCAATTGGAGTGCTCGGGAGTATGACCAGTAGCGCGGTTGGTTTAATGCCGTAGCGGGTCTCGGTGCCTTCTTTATCTTCGATGGCAGATGCATTAAAGACGTCACGCAGTTTTGCTGTGCCAAGCATCTTGTCACGCTGATAGGTGTGATCGATGACGAATCTTGCGAGGGCTTCGCCATGCCCTTGGGCTGGATTACGGGCTGCCGCCTCCTCAAGTAAGGGGCGGATGTCGTCGGGCAGTTGAATCGTTTCTTGGGCGCTTAGGGTGACAGCTGCTCGCCAGATACTGAGGGCAGGATAGACATAATGGTGTGGTTTGAGCGCGTCTTCGACAGCTTTGGCGTGGCCTTGCCAGTCGGAGCTTGGATGTAAAATGTGGCAGATTGCTTGTTCGCAACCTGCAGGGCGCGTGCGCACATGGCGATGAAGACGGCCAATGCGTTGCAAGATCAATTCAGTGGGCGCGAGATCGGTGACGAGGCAATCTGCATCAATGTCGACGGATTGCTCGACGATTTGAGTTGAGACCAATAAGGAGCCTGTAGGGCGTGAATGGCCGTCTTTGTTGCCTTTGCCAAGCATCGACGTCCATTTTTCTTCGTTGCGGTCGCGTTCGTTTTGAGGGAAGCGGGAGTGCAACAAGCCGACGTGTTCAGGAGGGATTCGCTCGGAGAGCCGTGCTTTTAATTGGCGATAGGTTTCCTGCGCCAGCGCAACTGTATTACGAATGACGACCACGTTGGCGCCTGCTTCAACTTTAGCAGCAATTTGATCCCAGAAGGCGTCTTGATTCGAGTCATCGAGCGCGGAGTGATGCAGGTGAATGGTTTGTTGGGGCAATTCGCCAGGCACGGGAATGTGGCTGGCATGGCTGGCTCCAGTCGCCACTTTGGTAATTAAGGGGTAGGCTTGTGGTGCATCGTTCTCGATGGCGTCAGCGGCTTGCACGAGTTCGGCACGTCGTTGAGCAGTGAGAGTCGCCGAGAGAATAATGACAGTTGAGCCTGCTTTGAGCAAATAGCGGATCAAGCGGTCGATTAAAGCCGACATGTAGGGGTCGAAGGAATGCACTTCGTCGATGACGACGACTTTACCTGCGAGTGCAAAATAACGCAGAGCCGCGAATCGCGCAGGGAGCACAGCCAGTAGAGCCTGATCGATGGTGCCCGTTCCAAAGGGCGCAATGAGTTGCTTGCGAGTCGAGTTATACCAACGAAGAGCCTCGTTCTGATCGTTAGCTTCATTTTCAGGCGCTTCCTTTTCCGATTCTTCAAAAGTGGGAGCGAGTCGCTGGCATTTCTTATCGCCGAGCCATGCGTTGCCATGAATCAGGGCTTGGGTGCTGTCTTCACCGAGGGTATTGCGCAAGAAATCAGTGATGCGATCGTGGATCTTGTTGGAAGTGAGCTGTGTCGGCAGTGCGAAGTAGAGTCCGCGTTCGTCGCCTTGAGTCCAGCGCTGATAAGCGGTTGTGAGGGCTGCTTCGGTTTTTCCCATGCCCATCGGGGCTTCCACGATGTAGAGTCCAGGAGTGTCCGCAGCTTGGAGGAGTGTTTGCTGAATCGGGCGAGGGGCGAAATCGTTTGGGGAGATCGGGTTAAACTGCTGGCCGAAGCTTCGATTCGAGCGAACGCTTGGGTTCCATTTTAGCACGTCGAGCTGTTGGTTGACAGTCGGCGCGAGTGAAGCGTGATCGGTTGATATTTTAGGTGGAAACCAGTCTGAATTGGAACCGATCCAATCGGAGAAAATAGTGAATCCGGTTAGCAGGTGGATGCGTTCTGCTTCATTTTTAGCTAATTCAGAAGGTAGAGCGCCAAAGCGTTCGACTAAAATCTGCAGTAACTCGTCACGCAGTGAAATGAAACTCTGATTCCCGCCTTCATAAGGCGGGCGCTTAAGCGGTTTGCTGCCGCACGGGTAGCGACCATGGTGGCCGCCGGTACTAATGAACCAATATTGCTGCTTTTTATTGCGAGCATAAGATTCGATACATTGCAGATGCCATTGGCTTACAATTGCATGGTTTGTCGTTAGCCCGTCTGCTATCAGCGTTTGCTGCAACGCTTCGTGCCATGGCCAAAGCGGGGCTTTGAGCTGAAATCCAGGTGTGAGTTTACCGATGTCATGCGCAGCTACTAATGTGACGCTGCCTTCGGGCAAAGTTTCTTGAACGCGTTTAGGAAGCCTTGCCCAAAGTGCCTGAGCGACCGAGCCAACGAGGATACAGTGATCGGTGACTGATAGGCTAGGCAAGCCAGTTTCGGGGTCGGTCTTCGCCCAGCAATGCTTGAGTGAGAAAGGTTTCATCCTAGACAGACCTCCGAAAACAAGGGCTCCCATTCATTTTGAGGAGCGGGTTCTCCGGTTGGGGTGCTTTCCGTATGGGCGTAAAAAGGCATGGGTTGCGATGAGATTATGTAAGTAACGCTATTTTTTAGGCGAGCGTTTTATAGATAATTTACGAACGTTCGTTTGATAGGAATGTTTTGTGTGCTGGATTGAATTTAAAATCAATACTAAAAAGTAAGTTGATCATAAAAAGTTAACTGGTGTGTTGGGGCTTGATTTTTTGGTGCTCGCTTGTTTACTGGTCCTATTAATTATGAGTATGGATCGAACGATTTCGGGATGGAGTGAGCAGCAGCGCTTATTGTTTATTGAGCGCTTGCTGTTTTGGCGTGGTAGCATCAATCGTCGGGATCTGTGTGATCACTTTGGCATCTCGCTGCCGCAGGCGACGAAGGACCTGGTTTCTTACACGACTTTAAATGCGGGGGCGTGTCAGTATGATGTGCGGCGCAAGTGCTATGTGGCGGCGGCTAAAATGCAGACAGTGCTGCGCGAGCCGAACTTTAGCGAGGACATGGAAGCGGTCGGTTCTGCCATGCGTGATGAGCTGGAATACGGCGAGTTTGTGTTGGGAGGTAGTCGTCCGCAGCGTGTGGCGGATCGGTCGTTGCATCGTAAGTTGTCCTTGGCCGCCTGCAATGGAGATTGCGTGGAGGTGACTTACTGGTCGGTCAGATCGGGCAGTTCTGAAAAGCGCTGGATGAGTCCGCGGTGTTTTGGTTTTGATGGGCTACGCTGGCATGTGCGGGCGTATTGTCACCGCAGAGGGGGCTTTGGAGACTTTGTGGTTGGTCGTTTTCAGCGCGTGGGGCGGGCTAAGCCTTGTCCGTTTAGCGATTTGGTTGATGAGGATTGGCTGGCGACAGTGACTTTAACTTTCCGTCCGAGCAGGGGCTTGAGCGCGAATCAACGTACGGCTTTGGAAATGGACTATGGTATGGAGGCCGGAGAGCTGCGCTTGAATGTGCGGCGCGCGATGCGGATCTATGCCTTGCGACGTTTAGGATTTGTGCAAGAGCCCTTGCAGCCTCCGATGTTGAATGAGCTGCAGCAATTGGAGTGGGTGGATTGATTTTCGAGGAGCGCGAGCACTCAATCGCCTTGGATGAACCTAAATTCAGAAGTCAGGAAATAGAGGCCAGCCACTGTCAGTTACTGATGACAATCACGACATGCGCCATTAATAGGTGCAATGACTCATCATTGGTGATCTTTATATCCGCCGATGTTGAGCCTGCGTATGAATGGATAAGCGTATATGAGTTCCTATAAGCGGTCCCCAGCTACGCTGGAAATGCAGAGCATCGGGGCTTCAGCTCAGTTTCTGATTTTCGCCAGTTATTGATGGAATGAAATTTTTGTAGCCTGTAACGTTTCCATTCTAGCTGTTCAATCGGTTCAAAATTCAGCAAGTGCCAGCTTGACGTAGATTCGGCTTAGCCGAAAACCGCTAATGTTCACTTATATACGCTTATACTGATTCTGTATCCGCCGACGTTGAGCCTGCGTATGAATGGATAAGCGTATATGAGTTCCTATAAGCGGTCCCCAGCTATGCTGGAAATGCAGAGCATAGGGGCTTCAGCTCAGTTTCTGATTTTATCCAGTTATGGTGGATTGAATTTTGTAGCCTGTAACGTTTCCATTCTAGCTGTTCAATCGGTTCAAAATTCAGCAAGTGCCAGCTTGACGTAGGTTCGGCTTAGCCGAAAACCGCTAATG
>NZ_JARXHW010000074.1:0-12583 GCF_031127805.1 Thalassobacterium maritimum
CAATGCGGAAAGCCACCAAAGTGAATATATGAAAAAAAAACAAAAAACTCAAAAATATGACTTGACCAAATAATTACCATAGAAGCCTCGGTTCTCTAACCGGGAGAGAGCGATAGTTCGACGCACCCAGTAAGGGCAAGTTCACGAATGCTCGTCTATTGTAAGCGTTCGCTTACAGCGTGTTTACGGGACTGCTCTCGACCTTTAGACGGATGAAGCGCTTGTCCTGCGGACTGGCCGAATCAATCAGTTTGGACGGTGTGGTTTCACTGCCTGCAGAACCAGTTGCGCTTGCTTCGACCGAGAGTGGATCCCACTCAGTATCACTGAGTGCGTCTTTGGCTTCGAGTGTATAGCTCAAGTCGGCGGCATCGCTGCGTTGTGGAAAAGAGAGCCCGATCCGGAAATTTTCGCCTGTCCCTTCTGTGAGTAGGGAGATCGGTAAGCTGCTCTCAGCGACATCGGGTGATAGTCCGAGTGCATACTCCAAAAAATTCGAGAAGGAGTCGCCATCCTCATCGGCGCTTTCGCCAGTGATATCGGGACGCGTCCATGTGCTGGCGGGGAACTTGTCTTGCACCCAGAGAGCGTAGGTGTCTCCGACAAAGCCGCTGGGCAAGATCGCGTTCTTTAAAGTGACTCCATTTACTTCGATATCATAGGCGACATCGGCCAGCGAACTTGGCAATTGGAAACGTATGCCATCAGCAAACACTTCGACGTAATCTGCATAGCCAGCAAAGCTGCCATCGCTGGATTTTTTTAGACTAACTTTGCTGGCGCCGAGTTGAAAGCCTGTTCCGTAGAGGGTCAGCATACCTGGGGATTCTTCGACCGCCACTGTGGCTTGCACGGCAGTGGAGGTACCGTCTCCAGGCATTTGCAGGGAGTCGTGCCCCGTCATGATCAGACTAAATACGGAGCCCTCGCTGCTGGGAGTCGTTTTCTGTGAGAGAGTGACGGTATAGTCGCCTGCCGGTAAGTGGGCGACGTAGATTTGCTCTACATTGTCGGTGGTATTATCGCCAGTTGTGGCCAATTCGTCGGGCGTAGCGGTGAGCGGTGCTTGTGCGAAGGGCATGACGTAAGGGTAATAGGTCGTCGCGCCGTCCGTGATACGAATATCTAGGTCGCGGACGAGGTCGGGTGTCGTGTCGTCCAAGCTGTTCTTGGCATTGCCTGCGGGATCGAGCCAAGTTAGCGTTGCTTTGAAAGGGCCCCCAGGCACAGATATTGTAAATGTTTCGACTGGATCGGCTGTGGTCAGTCGACCCTCTAGGATCGAGCGCAGTTCGGGACTATTCGAATGTTGCAGAATGATATCGGCGGCTGCCTTGGTATTTGCCAAGCCCCAGCCGGTTCTGTAGTCCGGGCCAGTGGGCGCGAGGTCATCGGCGCTATGGATGAAGAGTGCCTTCAAGGTGCTGGAGCGCAGATAATGTTCAAAGAAGGTGTAGTAGCTGTCTGACAAGAGCACAGCTGCGGCTGCGACGGCGGGTGAGGCCATGCTGACGCCAGTGCGAGTGCTGTAGCTGCTGTCGCTCGCGTCGTCGGCATTGTAGACACTTTCGCCCAAGGCAACTAGGTCGGGCTTGATGCGGCCGTCATCGGCGGGGCCCCAGGCGGAGGATGCGCTGACATCGCTGGCAGAAATCAACGCAGCTGTGCTACGGTCGCGCACCGCGATGCCCGTCGAGCCGACGGTCAGCACATTTTTGGCGAGGCTTTCGCTGTTGAGTGTGTCGTAGCCACCGTCGAATTCCCCGTCCGGTAGTGGATGACTGGCTGGGTTGTAGCTGACGCTTTGGTTGGCACTGTCCGCCGCATTGCTGAGATAGACAATGTCGCCCTCTTCAGGGCCGTCATCGCGGTCATTGTTACCCGACCGTACCATCAGGTGATAGGGTGCGTCGAAGAGGACCTCGTCCAGATCTTGCACAATGCTAGAATATTGACCGAAGCGTGCATCTTCGCTGGTGCCCGTGTTGGCGACGCGGAAGACCCAGTCGACACCTGCATCAATGGAAGTTTCCCAGCCTGCGTCGACTAAACGATACGAGTGATTTGAAATCGTCAGTTTGCCTGCTTCGCCCGGGAGTGTCATGCCCACGCTGGCCACTTCGTTCGTAGCATCGCTGATTGTGTAAAAATCAATGGATGCTTCCGGTGCAATGCCTTGGGCGCCATCTTGGGTTCCGTTGGCTATCGCGATCCCTGCGGTGTGGGTGGCATGCCCGTCGGAACCGCTGCCTTGCACGATATTCATGCGACCGTTGGTGAACTCTTGGTGCGAAGCCAGCGCAGGTGCGCTGTCCCATAGGCCGAGCGTCCATCCGTTGCCAGTTGGGCTTCCGTAGGCGGCTTGGCCACGAACGAAGTCGGCCGCAATGGTCGACGCCGAGTCGGGCAAGAAGACCGAAATCGTCGCGTTGGCTGAAGGGGCAGGGTTCTCAGCACGGATACGATAGTCGTAGGTAAAGCCGCCAACGAGTTGTGTATCGGCGTAACTGGTACTGTTGGCCGCTACGGTGGCGATTACTTCAAAGGCTTCGCCATCGAAGCTGCGTTCGATCACAAAGTAGGCTTCATTGCTGGAGCTATCGGTCCATGACAAATTAATCACGGTAGAAGAAAAGGAGGCCAGCACGTTTGAAGGTGCGGCGGGTGCGCCGCTGTCCGCTGGAGTGGTCGCGCTAGCGATATTTGAAGGATCTGATTCGGACGCACCTAAGGTGGCCACGACTTTGTAGTCGTAACTCGTCTCAGGGCTGACGCTGAGGTCTAAATAGTTCGTCGTATTGGCGGCGACGGTATCAATTTCGGAGAAAGTATTGCCACCCGCGAGGCTGCGTTCGATCCGGAAGCCGTCCTCGGAGGAATCGTCCTCCCATGTCAGTTGAATTGCATGGGCCGAGAGTGCGCTGGCGCTCAGGTTTGTGGCAGCTGCAGGGCCAGAGGATGCGCCGATGAATGCGGTGGTAATCGCTTCTCCGCCGACGTCGTTCCACGCGATGCCATGCACGGTGGTGGAATAGTCCGGGTTGATGGTCACATCGATGTAGCCGTAGTGATAATTGCTTTCGCCGATAAAGAAGCCCGTATTGAAACGCACGGCGATAAAGCCACGCCCCAGGTCAGGATTCCATACGCCAAAGGTGCCCGCGGTTTCTAGATATTGAGCCACTAAACTGGAACTATCTGCTGGATCCAGAAATGTGCTGGCGTCGATGGTTACATTTTCACTGAGTCTCTCTGGAGATAGTCTGGCAGTCGTTACGCCAGTGTCCGGGTTGACGGTGGCTGTTGCAGTGCCTAGCACTGCATTTCCGAAAGCGGCTACGCCTTGAAGCAATATTTGCGCGGCGGGCGGATCGTAGTTGTTATTCCATACAATTTCAAAGCGGCCGTGGTCGAGTCCAGTGCGTCCTTCGATGCCAGCTAGGTTGTCGACGATAAATACTTTATCTGCTTCGGGAGTCGCATTGAAATCGACCCAGACGCCAATGGCAGGTGTGGTACTGGGATCATCGGGGTTTTCACCGGCGGGGGTGGTTAGGTCAGGATTGTCGTAGACTTGAACGGCTGCGAATGTGGAGCTGGATGCGAAGGCCAAGGTGATGACTAATAGCTTGTGTAGCCATTTGGTCTGGGAAGAAGGAGGATGTTGCATAATAATTCGTGGTAAAACTGGAGTTTGAGATTCTGAATTTAAATGAACTTTGAAGGTCTTGGTTCGTGATCGCTGCGGTATGAATGTGCTCCGCACTTCTTAGGTCTGAGCGCCTTTTAATTCGGCCGCATTTTTGCGGTGGAATTCGGCTTTTTCCGAGTCGCCCATTTTTTGGTAGCAATTGGCCAGCATCTCGTGGGCTTCGGTGAATCTTGGAGATTGGTGGATGGCTAGTTGCAGCGGCTGCAAGCCCAGTTGCGGTGCATGCATGCGGAAGTAGCTGGCTCCATAGATGTAGTGGGCACGCGGATAGAAGAAACGTCGTTTGAGTGCTTCCAGCGCAGCTTCGTTGGCAATGTGATAGTCGCGCAGCGCCATGGCTGCCATCGCCTTGCCCAGATGGGCACTGGCGCTGTTGCCGTCTTTTTGCAGGGCTGCCTCGAAGTATTTGAGTGCTTGATGCCAGTCTTTGAGTTGCGTGTATGCACGTGCCGTTAATTCCAAATGTCCCGCTGTGCTCGGGCCAATGGCTTTGAGCGCTTCTAAGGCTTCCAGTGCTTTATCATTTTCGTTACCGGCTAGGTAGGCTTGGGTTTGCATTAGCAAACGCTCTGATTCAGCCAGTGGATGTATTTTGAGTAGTTCAGAGACTTGTTGCTTCTGTGGATCGGTCAGCTCGTCCAAGTCTTTGTATTTGGCTAGTTTTTCGCCCGCCTCGACAGTTTGCTGCTGGTAAATGGCGGTGATGCGCTCGACCGCTTCCATGGCGGTCGACGCATCCTGGGCCTGTATCGCGAGATTGAAGAGGCGCCGGTGCACGCGAGCGTCATTGGGGCGTTGTTCGACTAAAGTCTCTAGCAGTGTGCGAGCTTCATCCAGTTGTAGCGCCCCGATGTAGGAGAGTGCGCGGTTGAATTCCAATTCGAAGACACAGTCTTCAGCGGCCTTGTTTTTATCCTCTCCGGGGTTGTCGACATAGCCGAGTGCCACTAACTGTTGTAGCGCTTCACTTTCGGCGACGGGGTCGATTTGCAGATCTTCTGGGTGCATGCCCGCATCGCCCTCCACGTCATCCCATGATGTAATCGGGGGAATGTTGGGCACTTGTTCCAGCGCCTCGGAAATGACGCGTCCGTCCATGTCTTGCCCCGTGGGCAGATCGAAGAGATTTAAAATTGTGGGTGCGATGTCGAGCACAGTCAGGCCGATCAGCTCTTGATCTTGTTTGATGCCAGCTCCAGAGAGGGCAATCATGCCGTAAGGCGCGTGTTCGGCCGCGATGCCGGCGGGCTCGGCAGGGGTGCTGGCTAGGCGGGTCTCTCCCGAGTGGAATCCGTGGTCGGAGAGCACCATCACGGTGCAATTTTCGCCGGCTTGCTCGATCTGCGCTTGAAGCATCATGTCCTGAAAGCGATAGGCGCCTTCCATCACATGTTGATAGAGTGCAAAGTCCTCATCGCTGACATGCTGCTGCTGGGGCGGGTGGTAACTCATAAAATGATGGCCTAAGTGGTCGATCATTTCGAAGTAGACTGCAGTCAGATCCCACTCAGTGGTCGCCATCAAATGGGTTGCCGCAGCCTGCATGCTGGCCGCCTTCGCTAGCTGTAGGCGCAGACTCAGCATCCGTTTGTCCTTTTTCCAGTCGATCTTGGCCGCGTCGGGAATGAAGGGCAGGATCATGGAGCCAGTGATTTCGTCCGGAGCGACGCGTAGCTCGGCCATTTCTTCGGCCAGTTCTGGTGGATGCACGGCACCTGGGCGCAGTGGGTGAAAGCTGTCGATACTCTTGGGCTCTTCGCCAAAGCTATTGGCCACCATCGCGCCTTGTATTGGCTCTGCGGGGAAAGAAGGCCACCAGCCCACCACATTGCAGCGCAGCCCTGATTGGCTCAATATGTTCCAGAAGGCCTTGGTCTTACGTCCGAGGCTGGTGATGGGACGAATGCCTCCTTGCTGAGGGTCGGGCTCCGTGAAGCCATAGATACCATGTTTAAACGCGTATTTGCCTGTCGCGATGGAGGTCCACAGCATCGGGGAGTAGACGGGTTGTAGTGTCAGTAGATTGCCACTACAGCCGCCTTCGATCACGCGTTTGAGAGCGGGTAATTTACCTGCGTCAAGCAGGGGGCGAATCATCGCCCAATCGGCAGAATCCCAGCCGACCAAGAGGAGTTTTCGTTTGGATTGCATATGAGTGGGGCAATAAAAAACGCCACGATTTATGCTCGTGGCGCTAGTTGGAAATTAGTGATTAGCCACGCCGTTTAAGCTGCTGCTTGGCGACGTCTTTTACGAAGAGCCATCAGCCCCGCTGCGCCGGAGGCCAGTAGGCCTAAGTTCGCTGGCTCGGGAATGGCACCGGCTTGAATATCAACTCCAGAGACATTTTCGTAGGCCCAATCGTGAATAGTGAAAGTGCCGGCGTCGTTGTCGATGCTGACGCGAATCCAAGCGGCATGATTGACAGACGAAGATGTGAAAAACAAGCCGACGTAGCCGTTGCTGGCAGTATCAAACTCAGAGTCTGGATTGTTGCCGTAAGCCATCGAGAGGCTAAATGGGAAAGTGCTGTAGTTTGGATCAGTAAAGGACACATCGTCTCCTGCGGAAAGCAGTGACATGTAGTTGAGACCAGTTGTAAATCCTACGGCCTTGCCTGTACCATAAATATTAGCACCTTGGTAGTTGCCCCCTCCAAAAATGTAATTTTTGAATGATAAGTCGCTGGCGCTGTCACCGTTTAAGTCTAAAATTTGTGCTGCTCCTTGGCTAATAACTAGATCTTGAATGCCGGAATAAACAATTAATGCGTCGGCTTGTTGGGAGCCAGCGACCATCGCAGCTGTTGCCGCCGCGGAATAAGTGAGTGTTTCTTTTTTCGATATGGATGTTTTTGTTTTCATAGATGAGGAAGTTACTATTGACCATAAATTAGCAATTCGCATGCCATTCTGTATGTCGCTTTCTTTGTCGACTTGTATTTGCGGAGTCAGACCATGCTCAACTGTCCAATCGCACTTTTTTATACAGGCCGGCACGGGGATGTTCGAATTGTGCATTGGCTCAATCGCTCTCAGGCTCAGATAGATATTCTAGCCACATTCTGGCATCTTTTTGTGTGTCGGGGAGGGCTTGAGCTTTCTTAAAAATACTGAGGGCTTTTTCTTGCTGGTCAATTTCGACCAGCGAGGCGCCGAGTAGCATCAGGGCTTTGCCATATTGATCATTTTCGGGGGATTCGGGCATGGCTTCGAGCTGCTCGACCACTGCGGTGAATTTTTGCTCTGCAAAATCGAGCTGAGCCAGTCGGATGCGTAGGCCCAAGTCATCTTGTTCTTTGAGTGCGTTTTGAAATGCGTGCCGTGCGGCGTCGTATTCACGCGCGGCAAGCCAGAGCTCGCCGAGCTTGGACCACATTTTAAAGCTGGGCAGGATGATCGCTTGATCGATGGCGCTTTGTAGCCATTCGCCTGCTCTTTGGGGCACTTTTTGTCCCGCGAGTAAGGAGACGAGCAAGTCTAATTGATTTGGTTTTTCTAGTTGGTTGCCCGCCGCGGCGATGCGCAAAGTCGCTGTGGCATTTTCAGGCTGCTCCATCTGTAGGTAGACTGAGGTGAGCTGTATCCAGTAATCGGGCTTTTCGGGAAAGGTGGCGATGATGGTTTGCAGTAGGTTCGCGGCTGCTGGCCAGTCTTCCATCTGTATCAAGGCTGAAAGCCAGAGCTGATAGTGGGACTCAACGGGCGCGGAGGAGCGTTGGATCGCTTGTTGAATATAGCTGATCGCCTGGGGGAAGTCTTTTAGTTGAATGGCGGCGTTAGCTCCGATCAAAAAGGCGTCGACGCTGGGCTCGGGCTCTGTTCGGAGCCAAGTTTCGAGGCTGCGAATGCAGTCTTTCCAGCGCTCTTGGTGGTGGTAGAGCTGAGCGAGGTTGTAGAGCATGGGTTGCGCGGTGGCTCCGGGCAACTGCTTGGCGCTGACTGCGGCTTCAAATTGCTCAATGGCGGCGCTGTAGTCCTCCATCTCCAAGCAGATGTAGCCGAGCACTTGTTGAATGCTGGCTTGTTCGTAAGGCGTGTTCTCAAAGGTGAGCAGGCGCTCTGTCAAGCGTCGCGCTTCGGAGGGTTCGTCGTCTTCGAGGTACTCGCGGGCGTCATTCAGGCGTTCGAAAATATGGTCGCGGATCGTGCCGACTTCTGCGGCAGTTAGCGGGCAAAGTGATGCGAGCGAGAGTAGGAGCACGATCGCGATGTGGCTGCCTCGTTGCCTGTGGTTGCGGGGATAGCTGCGTGGCTGTGTCATTTTGCCAGAGTAAATTCGTAGTCGTACACGACGGTCGCCTCGACGGGCTCGCCGTTGACCGTTTTGGGACGGAAACGGGCTTTATAGAGCGCCTTGCGCGCGGGGAGTTCAAACATTCGGTCGCTGCTGTCGAGTATCTCCACATCGATCACCGAGCCATCGACGCCGACGGTGATGCGGGCTTTGACGCTGCCTTCGAGATTGCGCATGATGGCTTTGCGCGGGTAGTCAGCTTGCGGGATCATCGTGGGCACGGCCTCGCTATCGCGGGTGCCGGTTGCCGTCGCAGTGGAGCCGCTGCCGAGGAAGCCGCCAGCGCCGCCTGCTGCGCGAAGCGGCACATTGATACGTGGCAGGGCCATCTGAGGAGGTGGCGCAGTGGTCGCCTCGGCTACATCGACTTCCATTGTGGGCGGAGGGGGCGGTGCCTTGGGAGGCTCGGGTGGTTGAGGCAAGCTGCGGGCTTTTTCCTGCACAAAGCTCTCGCGCTTTAAGCGCACAAATTCGGCTCCTTGGAACCGTGTCGTCATTGACGGGCGTTCGTTATTAGGGCGCACCATCGCCTGCATCAGGCTCAGCAAGCCAAGGGTTACAGTTCCCCCTAGCGCGATTGCTATAAGCCATTTAGTCATTATGCGGATCATTAGCTTTTACTCGAACCGTTCTAATCCGTTGCCTCGGTGGCAATTGAGATGGAGGAAGCGCCTGCCATTTTGGCTTGATCGTAAACGGTGACAAGTAGGCCGGTGACGGACGCTTGGTCGGCTACCAGCACGACTTGCCCTTCAGGGTTTTCGGCCAGCGCGCGCTCAATGTTGGCGCGCACATTGCGCACGTCGATTTGACGGCGATTCATCCAAATCTCTCCATTCTCTCGAATGGCGACCAAGATATTACCCCGTTCCTTGACGACCGCGGACTCCGCAGACGGACGGTCAACTTCGACGCCTGTTTCTTTGACGAATGA
Organism: Thalassobacterium maritimum; assembly: GCF_031127805.1. Classification (NCBI taxonomy): domain Bacteria; kingdom Pseudomonadati; phylum Verrucomicrobiota; class Opitutia; order Puniceicoccales; family Coraliomargaritaceae; genus Thalassobacterium; species Thalassobacterium maritimum. Next base: position 8,943 of record NZ_JARXHW010000074.1, read on the forward strand.
GGTCGTGACGATGAAGAAGATCAGCATGATAAACACCACGTCGAGCATCGGAGCGATATCGACGGCAGCTTCATCCTGTGTTTTGCGGTATTTACGACGTGCCATGATTAAGTCGCGCTTTCATTTCTAGAGTCTCGGAGAAGTTCTGGACGTATTTTTCCGCACGGATCGCGAGTTGCACGCGGAAATACACGCCAGAGAGTGCGGCCACGAGGCCAGCCATGGTGGGGAGGGTGGCTCGGGACACGCCAGAGGCGAGTTCGCGTGCGTTGCCTGTGCCGACGATTGAGAGCACTTCAAAGACGTCGATCATACCTGTAACTGTGCCCAGAATGCCGAGCAAGGGACAGATCGCGATCAGCCCAGTGATCAGTGAGAGATGGAGTCGGGTGCGTTGGCGGAAGCTTGAGATGAGTGCATTTCTAAATTCGTTGCTTTGGTAGCGGGCACGAATGTGGCACTGCTTCCAGCGGGTTTGAAGCTCGTTGGCGTCGGACTTGGCACTGAAGCGGAAGTAGCTATAGCGCTCTGCCAGCAGTGTCCACATTAGCAAAGTTACGCCAGCGATCGCCACCAATACCGGCCCGCCGGTATTGAAGAATTCCCTTAAATCTCCGTAGAAGCCACTCATGCCTGCACCTTTGAATTTTTCTTGGCAGAGTATTCTGCGATCAGGCCCACGCTCTGTTCCTCGATTTGTCCGGTCAGGCGATTGCTCATGCCAGCCAGCATATTATGTAGCAGTAAGATGGGGATGGCGACGATTAGGCCCAGCATCGTGGTGACCAGTGCTTGTGAAATGCCGCCCGCCATTAACTTAGGGTCGCCGGTGCCAAAGAGGGTGATGGCTTGGAAAGTGGCAATCATTCCTGTCACGGTGCCCAGCAAGCCGAGTAGCGGGGCAATCGCTGCTAGGATTTTCAAAAGTGGTAGAAAGCGTTCTAGTCGTGGGATTTCCTTTAGGATCGCTTCGTCCATCTTGTGCTCCAGCGTTTCAGTTCTGTCCTCGCCACTGTCGTAGGCGTGGTAGGTCTGAATGATGCGCCCAATACAATTGTCGCCTGGTTCTCCGGGACTATTGATTTGTTGCCGGACTTGGCGCGCGGTTAGGCTTAGGACGATGAATCGTTCCAAGCCGATGAGCAGCGCAATCACGCCGATGCCAATAATTACATAGCCGACGATGCCACCGCCTTGCAGGCGTTCGGTCATCGAAGGCCGAATGGCTTCTAGCTCTAGCAAGCTGCCTCCCGCGGCGGCGGTTGGGTCGAGTGCGACGACACCGAAGCCACTGCGAGTGGCTTCAAAATCTTCGACTGTCTTGCGCAAATAGGCCTTGGGCTGTGCGGGCAGGGCGACGACTTTTTGAAATTCAGAGTTATATTTATAGAATTTGCCATCGCTGATTAAGCCGAACAGCCCGATCCGGACGACCTCCGCCGAGGACTCATTGCCCTGGGGGTCGATGACGGGCGTCTTGAATCGTTCGACGCTGCCTGCGCGAATCGTCTCTTCCAGCATCGTCTCCCACAGAGATTTGAGTTGCTGTGTGTTGGGCAGGCTCGCCTGACTGGCGATCGCTTGCATGGTGTCCGCTCGCCCGGGCAGTTGCGCAGATACGGGCGAGCTCTCCAGTAAGCCTGCAGTTTCGCGCGCGACTTGGCGAACCGTGCCGAAGACTTCGCCCATTTCGCCCATCTCTTCTTTCAGTTGCACGTCCAACTCGGCCAGCCGGCGTTCATTGTCGACGTAGCTGGCTTTGAGTGCATCGCCGCGTTCCTTCGCGGCGATCAATTCGTCGCGGGCATCTTGTAAAAGTGTCTCCTGCCCGTCGCGGGCATTTAAGAAGCGAGCCTCACGCTCGCTGCGCTCAGTGGCGGCTTCAGAATGTCCTGCCCGCACTTGTTGCAGTAAAGAATCGAGCGATTCGGTTCCAGCAGCAGGGAGCAGGTTGGCGGATGCCAGACAAAGGCAGAGTGTAAACCAAGGATTTTTCATGAACGTATCTCCTTGCGGATTATTGGGCGTCCTGCGCGGCAGGGACTGGGATTTGAAGCAGTGACGGGGCGGCCTGTTTGGCTGCCAGACGGAAGCCGCGAATCACTTCGCGTTGAACGCTGCCATCGTTGATTTCTACCCAGTCATTCTCCGCGGGAGACCATTGCAGCATCAGTTGATCGTCTGGGGTCTTTGCAAAGAGAGCGAGTCTGCCGAAGCGTAAAAAGTCGAATATGCGTTCGGATCCCTTCAGGCTAGATTTACCCGAGTAGGTTTCCAGGGTGCGCGCGTAGTCCAGCTCGATTTGATAGGCTTCCAGCACGCGACGATATTTTTCGCTGATGGAAACATCGCCACGATCCATCAGTGATCGCAGTTGTTCGACTCGCTTGGGACGCTCTTGAGGCAGGAATGGAGTGTCGGTTTTTACGAATTTATCCAGCGTATCAATCATGCTGAGCATCAGGGGGATCAGTTCGCGCTGTGTTTGGCCCAGCTGTTCTAGTTGAGTTGAAAATTCAGATTTTTCACTTTCTTGCGAGGCCACGATTTTTTCCATTTGCGCATTATAGATGCGGGCGGATTCCAGTTGTGCCAGCACCGCACGGTACTCGGCTGCCAAGGTCTGTCGCTCGTCGTCGAGTTGGTTGACGAGCTCTTGTGAGTCGCGCTCTTTGGCGATGTCCTGGACATCTGCTTGGATGCCTCCGGCAAGCTTTGAGGAGGTTTGTGCCTGCATGGATAAGCAGGCTAGGGATAGGGCGAATAAATGCAGGTATTTCATTTGTGAAATAAACCTAGCAAATATTTAGCCAAATCTAGAAAATTTTTCGATTGTTTGGTGCTGATAAAAAGAAATACAATGATCTCATCTTGTCTCAATCGAGGTGGGAATAGATACTTTACAGATGTCAGAATTAGATTCAGCCCCCATCCTTGTCGTCTCTGGCTTTCCACGGTCTGGCACTTCATTGCTTATGCAAATGCTCTCTGCCGCAGGCTTGCCACTCTTTTGCGATGAAACTCGCGAGGCGGACGTTTCCAATCCTAATGGTTATTTTGAATTAGACGCGGTCAAGCGACTCGCTGCAGATCATAGCTGGCTCGCTGGGGCACGGGGGCAGGTGGTCAAAATTGTGACTCCGCTACTGTTGCAATTGCCCGCGACGGAGACGTATCGCGTGTTGATGCTGCACCGCAACTGGGAGGAGATCTTGGCCTCGCAGTGCACTATGCGTCAGCGAGTCGAGCCCGAGTTTCAGATGGCTGCTCCGGTCAAGAAGATGTTGGTCGAAACATTTGTGAAGCAGGAAAAGCGAGCTTTGTCGCACTTAGAGCAAGTCTCCGGCTCTACGGTCTTGCACCTCGAGCATTCAGATTTGATTCATCGGCCTGAAACAGTCGCTCCACTTTTGTCAGAGTTCCTCAGCGTGGCGATTGACCCCATCTCTTTTTCGAAGCCGGTCAATCGTTCGCTTTATAGGAATCGAGCCTGATTTTCGGCGTTTAGATATTAAAAAGCCCCTCGGTAATTAAACCGAAGGGCTTTAAAAATGGCCTCCCGTAGGGGATTCGAACCCCTGTTGCCTGGATGAAAACCAGGTGTCCTAGACCGGGCTAGACGAACGGGAGGGAGGAGAAGT
>NZ_JARXHW010000075.1:0-11917 GCF_031127805.1 Thalassobacterium maritimum
ACGGCGAGGCATGCCACCCAACGAAGGTAGGTCTCACGACTGCGAGGCGAGTAGGCTTTACTATGGACATGCGCATAGAACTGCTGATACGTTTTGGACGACTTAGTTTTTGATAACTTAGTTTTATTCATCCGGGCAGGTTAGCTAAAAACTAGCCTGTCCCGGAACTTAACTTTTACACTGACGCCCCATCCCGAAACAACGCTCAAAGAGAAACCGCCGCGTAGCGGCTTTGTTCAACCAGTCGCACTGAACAATGTCGCTAACGCGACATAACTCATGCTCATCATTCGGGAAATTAATGTAATGAAACACAGAATACTAGTAATTTTATCATTCATTCTTTTTTCATGTGCTTCTTACGCATGGAAGCCATTAATGCCTAAACCAAGAAACGATTTCGAAAAGAAGCAAAATGACCTAATAGGTCTTAGCGGCTTCGCGGAGAAGTTCTCCTTAACTAAAGATGAAAAGCTGAAGATCACGTTTCGCTCAAATATAGAATCAGAACTCGAGACCGTAACAATCAAAGGCCAAGACAGCCCCCATGTAGAAGTCTTCATCTACAATTACCCCGGTTACCTTAAAAGGAGTGAGCGAGATATCACCGAGTTAGCAATTAGGACGACCGAGAACACCACTTCCCATCTGTTTTACCAACCTCGGAGTTATGAATCTACAGAAGTGAGGATTCCCCTAAACAAAAATCAATACATCAAAGAGTTTAAGCAAGGCAGTGACACTATTTTCTATCTAGAGGTGAATTTAAGCATTGAGAAATCCGAACCCTGAAGTTATCAATCGCGCGCAGCCGCGTTGATAACTTCAGGGTTCAAAGAATGAAAGATGATCTAGCAGATCAGTATACCATCAAGAAATGGTTCCAATCACTTGGGTTCGATAGAAAAGGACTCAAGATAATACTCCTGTTTGCATTGCTTGGAGGACTCGGGAGCGTTTCGATTGAGTGGGCTTTTGACCAGTATCTCAAAGAAACAGGGAAAGACCCCCGATTTTATGAAAAGAATCTGCTTCTCGCATTCGCAGAAGGTGCATTCGTCGCTGGAATAATAATCACGATTCCACTATTAAGAAAACGGAGCTAACCAGTAGGCATGTCGGCCCGTTTCCTGTAATCGTGCCCCGGCGTGATCATTCGGGTGACGTCGATAACCCCATACGCGTCACCAAGGCACATACGCGTCACCAAGGCAAAGAGCTCTGATGATTGTTTTGCCCTGGCGTCGGCACAAACCAGCAAGCTTAATGAATCTCCAGCACAATGCTTTGACTGAGTCGAAGGTCCACCGAGGATCGACCAATATGCACGATAAACTCACCCGGCTCGGCCTTCCAGGCACGGGCATCCACATCATAGAACGACAGATCACGCGCCGTGAGCTCAAAGCTCAGCTGCTGGGTCTCGCCAGGGGCGAGTTCTATTTTTTCAAAGCCCTTCAGCTCTATCTTGGGGCGAAATACCGAAGCCTCGACATCCTGCAGGTATAACTGCACAACTTCTTTAGCCGCACGGGATCCTATATTGCGCACATCCAGTGTGGCTGTTACGGCAGCATCGCCCTCGCCTGCCAGCAGCTGCAGATTCTCGTATTCAAATTCTGTATACGATAGACCATGCCCAAAAGCAAACAATGGCTGAATCGACTGGGTGCTGTAATAGCGATAGCCGACTTGCAAGCCTTCGGAATAGACGCTCTTATCGAATTCGTAGCTCCCCAACTTATGAGCGGGCGACTCTTCCAACGAATTAGGAAAAGTCACTGGCAGACGACCAGAGGGCGAAGCAGCCCCGAAGAGCAACTCCGCAGCGGCGTGCCCCCCTTCCATGCCGGCATACCACATCCACAAGACCGACTTGGCTTGTTCGATCCAGGGCATTTGCACCGGAGAACCGCCCACTAGCGTGATCACGGTATTAGGATTTACCTGCAACAAGGCCTCGATCAGTACATCTTGCTCATCCGGCAAGGCTAGATGATGACGGTCCTGACCTTCCAGATCATTGCGGTGCGTCAAACCACCACAAAAAATCACCGCATCCGCGTCTTGGGCAAGCGCCAAGGCATTTGAAAATTCCTCACTATGCGCGGCTTCATCTTCCCAACAAGGCACCCATCCGAAATAGAAGCAATACATTGGTTCACCGCACTTATAGGACAATTCCAGTTCGTAAGTTTTACCTGCCTCAAAGTGACAAGTGACCTTACGTTTCTCACATTAGGTCAACCCAGTGGCATTGATCTGCTCAGCTCCGTCAACCTTCAAGCACACGCTGCCATCCGTCACCACAGTCAACAAATAATCACCCGTTTCGGGAACCTTCAATTTTGCACGGTAAACTGCAGAATGAGAATAACTATCAATGCCCTCGGGTGCCACAAAGTCCTCCCGCTTAAAACGTGGCAATTCCGTGTATTCACTAAAGACCACCGGCCCTTCAAATTTCTGGTTGGCATAATAGCTCACACTCCAACCTTTAACGCCCGAGCCCTCATCCACCGTAGCTAAATACTCGGTCGGAATCGCACTCAAGCCTGCCTCACCATCGCTGTAGCCGGGCTCATATACGACCTCCACCGTATCACCCAAATACTGACGAATACCCTCAAGCGGAGTGACCTCGTAGAGACATTTCACCGCAGAGCTATGGCCTCCGTTCGAATGTTTCGCCACCGCATTCTTGCCGATCACCGCCAGCTTTTTAATCGCCTTTGGATTCAAAGGCAGCACGGAATCATCATTCTTCAATAGCACCATCGCCTCGCGTGCGGTCTCGCGCGCAGTGGCTTGATGCTCCGGAGTATTGCGCGCCCCCGGCTTGCGCTCGGCATCGAAAGCACCCGCTAAATAAAGGGTTCTCAAATTACGCCGCACCTTATCGTTCAATTGGCCTTCGCTATAGACACCTGACTCCAAGCCCTGCCGGAACCCCGCGCCGAGGTAATAGTCATCATAGGGCCGACCGGTGCCCATTTCCAAATCCATACCAAATTCGACTGCTTCCGGGGTCGAATGCACCCCCGACCAATCACTGATATAGGTCCCCTTAAAATCCCACTCGGTCTTTAAAATGTCGTTCACTAGGTATTCATGGTGACAACAATACTGCCCACGAAACTTATTATAGGCCCCCATCACCGTCAGCACCTCACCGGCTTTGACAGTCGCCTCAAAGCCGGGTAAATAGATTTCGCGCAGGGTGCGCTCATCCATCTCCACATCCGTCCCAAAACGATTCAACTCTTGATTATTGGCAGCGAAGTGTTTGACACAGGCAGCCGTATCCTGAGCTTGAATACCTTGCACCGCAGGCACCGCAAGTTCTTGAATCAAGAAGGGATCCTCGCTGTAGTATTCAAAATTACGCCCGCAAAGAGGTGTGCGGATGATGTTAAAACCAGGGCCCAGAATGATATCCTTGCCACGATCGCGAGCCTCCGCGCCCAAGACACTGCCACAGCGAGCTAACATGGAACGACTCCATGTGGCCGCCTGCGCGATACCGGTGGGCAAATAAGTACTATTATCATCGTCCCAGCCTGCGGGATCCCAACTGTCTTTACTAATCTCCTGCCGCACGCCATGCGGCCCATCTGACATTGTCATCTCAGGAATCCCTAAGCGCTCGACGGCTGAATTGGCAAATTTGGACGCGGCATGACACAGCGAGAGCTTCTCGTCTATCGTCAGCTGCGAAATCAAATTCTCAACAAAATTATCAACTAGTTCTTTTCGTTCTTCCATTATAGACATAAGCGCAAACTTCGGTTAGGCACAGGCAGCCCAAGATAAATGGTATTTCACCAATACAATCTCACAGAATCTACCGTAACAAGAGGACTACTTTACCCAGATTTTCCTGGCGTTCTAAAATTGCATGTGCGGCTTCCGCTTCCGTGACAGGCATAGTCTCATGAATGAGGACTTTGATGTCCTGGGAAGACAAGGCAGGCCATACTTTAGCCTCCAAGTCTTGTAGGATCTCCGCCTTCATCTCGCTACTGCGACTGCGCAAGGTGCTACCGATCAGCTTCACGCCACGCTTAAAGAAATCGAGCATGTTGATCTCGCTGCTAACCGAGCCCAAGGTAGCGATCACGATCCAGCGCCCACCACGTGCCATAGTTTCCAAGCAAGGCCCAAGGTTAGGCCCCGCCACACAGTCCATGGCCACATCCACTGGATGCTTCGCAAGTTCCTCGGCAATGTTTTGTTGCTTGCGGTTGATCACCACATCCGCCCCCAAATCACGCACGAATTGCGCCTTCTCCTCGGAACCGACCGTTGTCACAACCTTCGCCCCCAAGCTTTTGGCGAGTTGAATCGCAGCCATGCCGAGTCCACTCGCGCCCGCTTGAATAAAGACCGTATCGCCCGCCTGCATACCACCTTCGAGGCAGAGGTTGAGATACGATGTGGTAAAGGCTTCAGGAATCGCGGCCGCCTCGACCATAGAAAGCCCTGTAGGCACCGGCAAAGCCATATCGGCTGGCAAAACGATTTTTTCGGCGTAGCCCCCACCGCCGACCAAGGCGCAAACTTTGTCGCCAACTTTCCAGCGTCCATTCTCTGGCGCTTCGAGCACCACACCCGCCACCTCGAGGCCCGGCCATGTGGGCCAGCCTGGAGGGGGTGGATAATTGCCAGCCCGCTGCATCAAGTCGGCGCGGTTTAATGCCGCGGCGTGCACTTCTACCAAGATTTCATTCTCCTTGGCGACAGGGTCTGGAACGTCCGACCAGACTAAGTTTTGATCCTTATCGATTATTACTGCTTTCATAGTATTATACTTTTTCAACAAGCGGATGCGCCTGATTAGTGAGTGGAAAAGTGAGCGTGCGACGCTCTAAATGTGCCGTGTAGATGCCCTCAATCATTTCGGCCACCGTCCGGGCATCGGCCAGCGTGGCGATCGCTTCGCCGTCTGTTTCGATTGCGCGCATCAGATCCCAAACTGCGAAACGGTTGGCGGCTAAAAACCATGGAGCGTGCGGCACATCCGGACTGCCGGAAAGTGAACGGTCCAAGGGCTCGGCTCCGGGAATCACCCGGTCTTCCTGCAGAGCTACAGCTTCAAACTCAGGATGATCGTCAGGGCAACAACCCTGGCGACTGAGCAGCAAGGGTTGATTTCCGGCGTCGTCGAAGCGTAGCGAAAGCACGCCCTCGGTACCCATTACACGAATACCCATATGCGGCGCGGGCTGCTTCGGTTGATACAATCCTCGCCGGGTTTCGAAGCTGCTGCGCACGCCATTTTTCAGTTGAAAAACCGCAAAAATATCATCTCCGATCACCGGACGAATGGGCTCCACCGTCTTCACCGTATCGGAGCGTTTAGCGAGCTGCCCCTCCATTCGAATATCGGCCATCACCGACTCAGGAGCACCAAAGAAATAGGTCTGTAAATCGAGAATATGCGTGCCGAGCACTAGCAGGTCTTCCCCCCCGCCACGATGGTCACACTTACCGCGACCGACCACTGACAAAGGCCTACCGATCGCACCCGCGTCGATCATATGCTTCATCGTGCGAAAAGCGATGTCGTGGCGGGCGGGGTGCGCCATAGCGAATTTAATCCCACTCGCTTCGACAATCCGAATGATCTCGTCCACTTCGGCGAAGGAGTCACTCACAGGCTTCTCGCAATAGATATGACATCCCCGCTGCGCCAACATCCGAATTTGCTCTAAATGATCACTCGGGTGACGCGATGTGATGGCAACAATATCCGGTGCTTCCTGCGCCAGCATCGCTTGGCAAGTCGCATAGTGGGCACGGGCCTGAACCTGAGCCATCTTCCGTTCCAAATTATCCGTATTGGAATCCACCAGCGCGACCACCTCAACATTCGGCAAGCCCCGAAATGCAGTATGTAAACCATGCAGCCCCAGCATCGGCTTGGAACTATCTTTAATAATGGCAATTTTCCAGTGTCGCATCATTTTAATTGATTCCAGTCAAATACAGCCCCGACGGGAAAGTTTTCATTTTTCGCCAAAGCCGCATACACAGCAGACGACTCCAAAGGAGAATAGAGGGTGGATACAATTTGGCTCATGTCCAAACGACCATCCGACATATAATCCAAGATGGCACGAGCATCGTCCCTCCAAGTCCACGAATGTGGACGCGATTCAAGTTTAGGTCGCGACATCGTATGCGCTCCAATCATTTCAATTCCAGGCCGATGCACATCTTGGTAGTAATCAATCGAAGCATCAGAAACACGCGTGCACCCGAGCAATGCAATACGCCCGAAAGGCGCAGTCAGCGCAAGCGCCTGCTTCATCGCAATCGACTGCCCCGTCACTTCAATGACCGCATTGACTCCACCCCGCGCAGCCGCTTTGACCTGTTCGACATAGTCAGCGCCGGCAGGATCGAAGGCGAAATGCGCGCCCAGGCCCAAGGCAATTTCACGGCGCGCCGCATTCAGATCGCTCGCAATGACAGGTGCCGCTCCCGCGATACGAGACAGCGCCACGGCAAACAGTCCCAAGATCCCCAGCCCCACCACTGCAGCGCTTTCGCCAAGCTCCAAGCGCGTCTTACGCAGCGCATTCAAAGAGAAGCCCGCAATCACCGCAAAGACAGCGTGCTCGGATGGGATCAAATCGTCTACAATCTTAAAAAGGTTATCCTCGGTAATGCAATTGAAGTTGGAATGTGAACTCCCCCAGTGCGTGAGAACCCGATCGCCCGGCTCCACACTGCGAATATTTTTGCCCACTTCGATCACACGCCCCACACCGCTGTAGCCGAGCGTCTTAGGAAAACAGCCTTGAGGTTCGTCTCCCAAGTTGGGGAGATCCAACAAGCAGGCGCGCTCGGTGCCCGCGCTGATCGCTGAAACATCGTTCGCCACTAACACATCATCATCTCCGGCTCGAAGCATAGCAACCTCCTGAAGCTCTGCACACCCCACGCCAGTGAATACAATTTGTTTTCGTTTCATATGCATGCCTAAGACAAGTGCTGTAAAAATACCGCAACGCGCCCTTAAGCCTCGTTGCCGCCGCAACTGCGCGCACCATCGATCAGGTAATTGGTGCCGCTAATGAAAGCCGCGTCGTCGGAACTGAGGTAAAGAATCAACTTAGTCACCTCTTCCGGCTCAGCGGCACGGCCGAGCGGCGTCTTCATCGCAGCCATTGCGGCGCGTGTCATGACCGGCCCGGGCGACACACAACAAGCGCGAATGCCATATTTTGCACCTGCGAGTGCCAGCGACTTAGTCAAACCAATCATTCCACTCTTAGCGGCCCCATACACAACGCCACCGACTGCACCGGTCACGCCATCCACCGATCCAAGGTTAATAATGACACCACTGTTCTGCTGCATCATCGTTGGCAGCACCGCGCGGCAAAAATAGATCGGCCCTTTAAAATTCACATCGATGCCCCAGTCCAGCGCCTCAAGCGTCATCTCCTCGAACCCGCCCGGACAGTTGCAAACGCGGTGCGGATTACCCCCCGCACAGTTGACCAAAATATCGATGCGCCCATAGCGTTCTAGGGTAAACTCAGTCGCCTGCTGCACTTCATCGAAATGACGAATATCCAGCGCAAAGTGGCTAGCCTCCCCGCCCTCATCGCAAATGGCTTTCGCGGCCGCTTCAACCGCCTCGCGATTGACATCGACCAGTACGACCTTCGCCCCTTCGGCTGCATATTGTTGCGCACTCAGCAGGCCCATACCTGAGCCAGCTCCAGTGACGAGGGCTATTTTATCTTTAAATCTCATAGGTGATTAAATATGTTTAGTTATTAAAAAGTTAAAAATGATTTATTTAAAGCAACGAGACTTCGCCCGCTCCAGTGCTTGCTTAACGTAAGGCGCGATACAATCATAGCCCTTGGGATTGGGATGTAGCCCATCATCGGCAAGATCCGCTGGCATTTGATCGTTCGCATCAATCAAAAGAGAGAACAAATCCAAATAGATCGCACCCTTACTGGCAGCAATTTCAGAAAGTCCAGTATTCACTTCCTTAATACGATTCTGCGGGCGCAATTTTCTGCGTTCCCAAAGAGAATCTTTGTGCTGATGATAGTCCGAAACCGGCAACAACGAAGCAAGCACGACTTGAATGCCGGCCTGGCGACAGCGACTCACGACAAAGCGCACATTGTCCAAAATATCCTCACAGGATGCACCTTGTGCAATATCATTGGTCCCGCCCATAAACCAAACCACAGAAGGTTGAAGCGCGAGCACATCTTGCGCCAAGCGAGCGCACATCTGCTTGGTATTTTGCCCCCCGATGCCACGATTAATATAATTCTCTCCAGGAAAAGAGACATCTAAATCCCAGCAATCAGTAATCGAATCACCGAAAAAGACCACCCGCACCTCACCTGCCGAAGGAGGCGACAGCGTTGCATTTGCCCTCTGGTAGCGTTGAAGTCCATTAACCTCAGGCAGAGTCTCCTCCAAATCATAGCCACAAGCTTGCAGATGACATTTTTGCACCAGTAGCTCATGCGCATACGAGTATGGATTCTCAATTTCACCGACAACGATACGCGCGAACTCTAGCAAATGATCCGCGTAACGATCCTTTAGCGGAGCTTGCGGGATTTCTTGCAGTCCCTGTTTAAAGCCTCCGCGAGCTTCGAGTAAATTGAGAAAGACACGCCCTCCCGCTTGATTCCCTTCCAGCTCCAGCGGTTGCACGATCAGCGTGCCCCGGTCTCCGCAAACAACTAGATTACGCCGTTCAAAACCACTGACCTCGACAATCGTCGTTCGCAACGAAGCCGTGCAACCATCCGGAAAACTCATCACGGCAAAACCATTATCCATCACACCATCAGAGCGGGTACAGGTCGACAAAGGAATCACACGCTCGGGGGCTCCCATCATAATCACCGCCAGATCAATCAAGTGGCACAGAAAGATATAAGCCGCGCCCGCCTGAAAGGTCCGCATCAATTGGCGAAAGTCCTCGCCGTCATAGCGATTCATCGCGGCGTCAATGGTAGAAATATTGCCCAGCAGCCCTTCACGGACAGCCTTCAAGCAAAACTCAATCGCCGGGCTATTGCGATACATATAGCCCATTTGCACAGTCAAGTGCTGCTGTTCTGCCTGCGCCAGTAATTCCTGAAACGGCGGCAAGGACTCACCTCCAGGCTTATCCATATGAATGTGCTTACCCGCGCGAATGCAGCGTTGTGCCACTTCGAGAGTATCATGCTCCTCCACTTCAACCAGCACTGCATCCAGTTCAGGCATCGCCAACAAGGCATCGCTATCCACCCACTCAAGACCCGCATAAGTATCACTCCCTTGAGCGCTGGCCCGACGTGCCGGGTCGTCTTCAGCGACTGCGATAAATTCGAACACTTCAGGATACTGCAGCAAGGTCCGTATTTTATAAGCATGCAAATGCCCCGTGCCGATTTGGCCAATCTTAATTTTCTTCATTATCCGATCCAATTAAACTGCGGGTTTTGTTGTTTCACAATTTCAGTGATGCGCACCACTTCCAGCCCATCGCTATTTTTAACCGGGAACGGAATGCCATGGCGAATCGCGTCATAGAGATGACGCGCCAATTCGATTTCGACACGTTCCCACATGCTTCCTGCAGGCTGCACCGCACGTGTCTCATCAATCCAAGGTAAATCCCCATCAGCCGCCAAGCGCCGATCCGCTCCCTCGCAGGCAGTCGCCTCAGACCATTGAAACTCGGGCTCTAAATATTTAAGACGAATCGCTTGCTGTGATTGATCGTAAATCAAGGTGCCACGGTCCCCATAAATCGTGCAATACGGACCTGCGATGGCCACAGAATTACTAATCTCCAGTTCGGCCACCACACCGTTCTCCGCTTGCAGCATAATGCGCACATGGTCGTCCGCATCGCCCGGCGTCAAAATACGGCGCAGGTAGCTCCACACATCACGCACCGGAGCGCCCAGAAGCTGCAAGCCCTGATCCAGCAAATGTGGCGCCCACACACTCAGCTGTCCACCCCCGCAGTCCAAGCGCATCTGCCAATCATTACGACGCATGAAGTCATGGTATTTACTCAGCTTCACCACTTGAAGCTGCCCCAACAAACCAGAGGCGAGGATCGCACGGGTATTCTCAAACGCCGGCTCAAAGCGATGATTGTGCCCGAAATAAAGTTTTCCAGGATATGCCTGAACAAGTTGCTGCAGCAATTGATAATCCGCAGCCGTCACACCAATCGGTTTTTCCAGCAACACAAGCTTACCAGCTGCCAATGCCTGTTCCGCGTGCTGCGCATGATCCAAAGAGCGGGTCGCAATAATCACCAACTCCAGATCAGAATTGGCGAGAAAGCTCGCATAATCCGAATAGGCCCGGCCACCAAACTCCACAGCGACCGCCTCAGCTCTTGCAGCATCAATATCACAAAAAGCCACCGCCTGATACTGACTCGGTTCTCGGGAAAAGTGGCGGCAATGCTCCAGGCCAAAACGGCCAAGACCACAGACTCCAAATTGAATGGGGGATTGCATCATGCGTGTGCAGCGAAAGGGAAATTTTCAATTTTATGAAAAACTGGAAGGGTCCAGTTACAAATACAGTGCGATCCCTTGGCGAAGTAGAACGATCTGTGCTCGGATCGTCCTTTGAAAGCCGATCTACATCAAGTGAAAACACCTCAATCGACTGCATGAAAATAACTTACAATTTTATAAAATTTCGATTTCTTTCTGAATAAAGCAGCATCCTTGTATTTTTTTCATAATCCTTGAAACAAAACCAAAGCACGTACACAGTTTGCAGCATGGCAAAAATATCCGACGTCGCACAACTGGCCAAAGTCTCAAGTGCCACCGTATCCAGAGTCTTCAACCATCACCCCAACGTCCACCTCGATGTGAGAAAGCGGGTGTTTGACGCTGCACGCGAGCTGGACTATCGCCCACGTCCTTCGCTGAAGCAAAAGAACGTGGTCGTGATCACTCCCTACGCGCCCGTGTATCCGGTCCAGAGCTGTGTGGACATGATTCTCATGGCGCTGGTGCAAGAGATGTCGCGCCGTGGCTTTCGCTTAGAAATCCTGCCCGAGAACAATCGCGATCGCCTGGATGGCATTCAATTTTGCGCAGCCATCGCGATCGGAGCGGAGCCATCCACCTTTACGGATTGGTCGGACCGCTACAGCATGCCCCTCGTGATAATGGATCGAGATGGACCAGCGAACTCACCCGATGTTTATTATGTTCAATCCGACAATGCACAGGGGATGCGCTTGGCCATTGAACACCTGCATGCGCGTGGTTGTCAAAAAATCGGTTGTATTATACACGGCGATCCAGGCACCGGAAATGCCGACCTTCGCCATGACGGAATCGTGAAAGCTCTGAGCGGTTGTAAGCTCCCAGTGGATGAAAGCCTGATCTACTTTTCAGGTCACGGCACCGATAAATATGTCGAACTGATCGGGAAGCTACTCAAACAGGAAGTGGACGCCCTTTTTTGCCCTGGTGGTAACGCAGGAGTCGTTTCCTATTACGCTTTCTCGCTCTATAACCGTCAGGTGCCGAAAGACATCTCACTGATCGCTTCCGAACAAACCCTGTCTTCACAATACACAGTGCCTCCATTAACTACTATCACTCCTGACTATTCAGCGATGGCCATTGCGGCGGCGGACGTCATCGAGGCGCAAGCTAGAGGCGATGATATGCCTGCAAAAACCGTGATCCCCTACTTACTCATTTCTCGCGAAAGCGTGAGAAAAAAGTCTGAAATCAGCACTTAAGCGCACGCGCTCGAATGTAATAGCAAAGCCATGGCAGTCCTTGCTCTAAGGGTGTGATTAAAAGTGCGGTGAGCTAATTCCAGAACCCCGTCCAACTGCCACTGGCTCTCCTGGCTCTAGTTTGTATAAGTGCATCTGCGTTCT
>NZ_JARXHW010000076.1:0-11138 GCF_031127805.1 Thalassobacterium maritimum
TGTGCAAAGTGCGGTCAGCCGGCACCGAACAGCCGGTAAGCAGGATGAAGAGAATTGGAGAAAACTTCAAAAGCATGAAATATTGGGCTGACCCCGTATTGGGCGAAAGAGAAACAGGAGGCGTAATTGCTGTGGGGTGGTATTCATCTCTGTTAGTGGAACAGTCTGTGGGGACCGGAGAGTCGATTAGAGCGTTTCTCAAAAGTAATGACGTAAATCGTATGATGAAATGAAGAAATCTAAATGAACCGCCTCGTGTCCAAAAGCGCTGAAGCGCTCACTCTTACCTGAGGATATACAGTCAAAGGTAAGAGTGACGGCTTTAGCCGTTAAGCATATTCTAGAGCATTCTGCATTTAAGTCGAATTAAAGCTGTACTTTCCTTAAGTTTTGCTTGATAAGCATGAGATGGGACGACCACTCAGCGAAGATCTGCGTAAACGTATCGTTAAAAAACGAGAAGAGGGCTACAGCGAAGCCGACGTCAGCCAGATGCTTGGCGTGAGCACCAGTAGTGTCTATCGTTTCTTCCGAAGGCAGCGCGAGTCTGGGGATCTCAAACCGAAGAAGATGGGGCAGCCCGAAGGCTCTAAGCTCGATGCTCACAAAGCTCTCATTACCGGATGGGTTGAGAAGGACCGTGGAGCCACTCTTGAGGAACTGACGGCACGCCTTGCTGAGGAAGTGGGCTTGCAGATGCACCACACTACCGTGATGCGAGCCCTGTCGAGGTGGGGATATAGCTATAAAAAAAACTCTCTGCGCATGGGAGCAAAACCGCGATGACGTTCAAGAAGAACGCACACTCTGGAGGAAGCTTCAACAGAGCTGGGATCGCCGCAAGCTCGTGTTTATCGACGAGTGTGGGATCAACACCAAAATGACGCGTCTTTATGGACGCAGCCTGTCTTCTGAGCGCTGTATTGACTATGCCCCACACGGGCACTGGCACACCAACACGTTCATCGCAGCGCTGCGCCACGACCGAATAGACGAGCCTATCCTTTTCGACGGGCCGATGAACGCAGTGACGTTCCTGCAATACATCGAACAGATACTCGCCCCTACATTGAGCCCCGGGGACATCGTCATCTGCGACAACCTCTCCAGCCACAAAAGTTCGGAGGTGCGCGAAGTCCTCCAAGAGGTCGGAGCCGATATCATCTATCTGCCCCCTTATAGCCCCGATATGAATCCGATCGAGATGGTCTTTTCCAAAATCAAAGCCTACCTCAGAGCTCACCCCTCCGAATCCTTTGAACGGATCGTTCAAAGGTTGGCCGAGTCGTTGGATTCCTTCTCAGAAACAATCTGCTCAAACTTCCTTACGCATGCGAAATACTCATCTAGCTAAATGCAGAATGCTCTAAGATTTGGTTGGGTTCTCGAGAAGATTTAAACTTGCGCCCTTCATTTGCTCTATAATGCTCACTGCCACCGTCAGGGCTGTGGCCTCATAGAGGTTGTCCTCTGCCAAGTATTTCACATAGCTTAGTCCCTTCGTGAATGCCAAAATAAACAGCGTCAGTATGAACATAGAGATCATGACCTCTAACAGTGAAAAACCTGCGTGTTTCTCATAGTAGCAGCGGGCGGGCTGAAGTCCTACTAGTGTCATCTATTGCATTCGATGGGTATATGTTTGAATGCGCAACGCATTATTTTCGGTCTATTTTACGTGATGTTATTGCGTAAATAGGGGGCGAAAACCCTTCTTTTATGTCACCTGAATTGTAGTGGCTTCTTTGTCGGCTGTGAGATGCTGGAGTCCTTGGCCACGCGGTAGGCGGCAGCTGCCGGTTTGATGTCTTCTTCCAGCAGGATCTTGCCGGGATGTGGCTCGGGGATGTTTTTTTAATTTAAGTAACTGTGGTGCGGTAGTGGCATTTTTAGTGCTCCAGTTTTGTTAGAATAAAATGAAAATACGATATATAGTTTTTGGGGCTTTTGTCTGCACGCTTGTGGCAGCTGTTTGTTGGATGCTGAGTGAGGGGTCTCAGAGGGATCGAGTAGATTTGTCTACGCATAAGCGGATGGTGGCAGATTCTGCTGTAGAGGTTTCACCCTCAGATCGAGTGCTTGCGGTGCCATCTCCACGTGCCAATGCTCCATTGCCAGAGTCTCTGGATTCCATGTTGGATGAGCCGGAATTTGCGTCTGCCCAACTTAAGCGTGAGTTCTACGAGTCGGGCAAAGTTTTAGAGCAGGTGGAGTCAGAGCCAGATGCCGATGGGGTGTTTGAGCGTATTACAGTCAAAGAAGTCGATGCAAAATATCCGTATGTCCGTATTGAAGAGCGAATTGCGCGTGATCCGTTGACGGGGGAAGAGCAGTTGCTGGAACAGCTGTCGATGGTTGCGGATCATTTACTTGTTCGGCTCGCCGATAATAAAACGGAGGCGCAGTTATCCGAGTTTGTTGTCGCACGGCAGGGGACGATGCGGCGTTTTGTGCCCTCGCAACCTCTCTTTATCGTAGGCTTACCTAGCCATGAGATTGAAGCATATGACCTAAGCTTAGCCGCATATTCAATGGACGAAGCTCCTGTTACTTATGCAGAACCGGATTTTACCGTTCACTCGTTTGCTCTGACGAATGATCCATACTTTGGGACACAGTGGAACTTAAACAATATCGGTCAAGTTTCTGGGGTTTTGGATGCTGATATTGACGCGTTTGAAGCATGGGATATAGAGACGGGTGATTCTTCGCTTGTTGTCGGTATCATTGATACCGGCGTGAATCTACAACATGTTGATCTTGTTGATAATTTATGGGTGAACACGGATGAAATCCCGGACAACGGAATTGATGATGATAGCAATGGATATATCGATGATGTGTATGGTTGGGATTTTCATAACGGTGATAATGACCCGACAGATGACAATGGACATGGGACTCACTGCGCCGGGATCGTTGGAGCGGTCGGGAACAATGGGATTGGGGTTTCGGGTGTGGCTCAAGATGTATCGTTGATGGCACTGAAATTTTTGTCTAATCAAGCTGGCGGGAACCTGTCGGATGCCGTGCCTGCTCTTTACTATGCAACAGACAATGGCGCATTCGTTACTTCAAACTCTTGGGGGGGAGGCGGCTATTCTCAAGCGATGTCGGAAGCCATTGAGTATGCTCGGCAAGCTGATTCTATTTTTGTAGCAGCCGCAGGAAATGAAGCGCAAGATACGGATGCACTGCCTGTTTATCCGGCATGTTACCCTCAGGATAACATTGTCTCGGTCGCGGCTACTGATCGTTATGATGAATTAGCATACTATACGAATACCGGAGCGCTGACTGTAGATATCGCTGCACCAGGAACTGGAATTTATAGCACAGATAATGGTGGTGCTTATAACCAGAATTTTAGTTTGAGGTCTGGAACCTCTATGGCAGCACCGCAAGTCGCTGGAGCCGCTGTATTATTGAAGGCGTCCGATCCGTCGTTGTCTGCTGCGGAGATGATTGATCGTATGATGGTAACTGCTGACTTGAAGCCGGCATTAATCGGCAAAGTTGCGAGTTCTGGTCGCCTAAATGTAAATGCAGCACTTCGATCAGCTACGGGTTCATATTTGAGTCATGTTGGCTCTAGTTTTATTGAAGTGATTGGAAATGGGGATTCAGTGATAAACCCCGGTGAATCTTTTGATTATTCGATTTCGTTAAAAAACGCAGGAACAGTGATGGCGAAGGATGTGACTGCGACTGTGTCTTTATTATATCCGGATGATGATATTGTTCTGTTAGATACCATGTCTAGTGTTGGTAATGTTGAAGCGGGTGCTACGGTCGATACAGCTTTTGACCCGTTTCGTTTTTCTCTATCTGAGGTGCTAGAGACGCCGAAAGAGTTTCGTTTGGTGGTAACTGTCACTGATGAAGACCTTAACGAGTGGAGCTTTGAACAGGTGTTTTCAGCTTTTACTTCGACTACGATTTCAGGAAATGTTCTGAGTCTTACTGACAGTAATCCTATCGTTGGCGCTAAAATTTATTACTGGGGCGACAGTGAAGGGGTCGTTGATGTCGATGCATTGGGGTTTTTCTCATTCGAGGTTTTAGACGGAACTTATTTCTTTCATGTAGTCGCTGAGGGTTATGTGAACTCAGATATTATCGTGGTCGATGAAACTTTCATCGGTGGTAACAATATATTGCTAGGGAAAAGTCACCTTCATGTCTCAGGCAGTGAGGTTATCGAGGCCTCGCAGTTGCAAGATGCGGTGACGATGCATGAATTAGTGGTCACGAATCAGGGGGATGTGCCCTTAGTATATACTGCAGATGTGTTAAGTGGAGCTTCTAACCTTGGTGGTTCGATAGAGCCTCTTTTTGAGAGTTGGGAGTCTAATCAGGTAGGTTTGGATTATTGGGGAGATGAGGACCAGCAATCCTTCGTTAGCGATCGGTATGGCCTGACTGGAAATAATAGTTACTATTCGCATTTTAGAGATGAATCATGGAATGGGTTCAGGCATGACCTGTCTTACCTGCCTACTCGTCTGGGAGTTGAGAGTGTTGCGGTTTGGGTTAGGCCCACTCTAGAGGATCCAGCAAACGGTATTGTATCGGTGTATACGGACAAGTCGGATTACAATTCGAGCAAATTATTGTTCAGCTACAACAGTTCGAAATTACTGTATCATGAGGAATATGAAGGCGAAGAATGGTTTCATTTGGAGTTCAGAGATTTTCATTATGGCGCAGCAGGTGACTTTTTAAACAATTGGTGTGAAGTATACATAAACGGAGAATATGCGGGTCGGCTTAGTATGATGCCATTCTCGAAATCTCAGTTAGGCGGGATAACTGAGATCAATTTAGAGAACGAGAGGGGCGGATCGTCTTATTGGGATGATATCCATATTGAGTTTGATGACTTGTCTTGGGTTGAGTCGAGTGCGAGGGGAAAGCGTCTCACGCTTGGACCCGGAGAATCCTCGACGGTGCGGGTAACCATTGATTCAACAGATATTGATCCTGGGGATTATGAGATGCAGTTGCGGGTAGGGAGTAATGATCCCGTAAATGGACCTGTCTTTATCCCAATTCAAATTGAAGTGCTTGAGTTGCCTAACTTGCCTCCTGTTGCAGAGAGTGTGCATGTCCAATCGAATGAGGATACTGAACTCATCATCGAGCTTGAAGGATCCGACCCAGATGGAAATCCCATGGTTGCTTGGGTAACAGAGATGCCTGCGAAGGGTAAGCTCTATCAAGTTTTGGATGCTGATGTAAAAGGGGAGCAGATCCGCGAACCGGGTAGAGTCACCAATGAGGAGCGGCGTGTTCTCTACGTTCCTGAAATTAATGGATATGGCGAGCCATACGAAACATTTAGATTTTGTTTAAAGGATAAACGCTCCGAATCGCTGGAAGCGAGTGTAGTCATCGATATTCTGCCGGTTAATGATGGTCCAGTCGCGCGTAATGATAGTATTGGAGCTGTGCCTGGTGAAACTATTGAGGCGTTTAGTGTTCTTGAGAATGATAGTGATCCGGAGGGGGATGCTCTAAGCTTATTATCTTATACGTCGCCAGCTAAAGGACAACTGGTTCATTTGGGGGTGGGGAAATTCGAATATACGCCTAACCCGACATTCTTGGGCGGGAGCGATCGCTTCTCATACACGATTCAGGATCCGGAAGGTGAGGTGTCTACTGCCTCAGTAGTCATTCGCTACGGTAGCGTGATGAATGGAGCCTGGCCCATGGCAGGCGGAAATGCTCAGAAAACTGGATATTATCCCGGAACATTTGACGGCCAGGCTTTTCGCAAAATTTGGGAGAAGAGCGATGTGGGAGCAGCTAATGGAGGTGTTCTGATGAGTGCTGAGAGAGTGTATCTCGAGCCAGTTGGAACGAGTGATTCTCATACGGTGAAAGCTCTTTCAGTTTCAACTGGTTTGGTTGAATGGGAATTTACATCAGAGCGCAGTCTTGGTTCTGGAGGTCAGCCCGTTCTTGGGGGCAATTTACTGGTTTATAGACTAAATCATTGGAATGAGCAGGAGACTGTAGTGTATGCGATCGACAGCGGTAGTGGACAGCTGGTTTGGGAAACGCTTATAGATTATACGAGCTCTAGCGGATCGCCGCGTATATTTAAGGGCCGAGTCTATATCGGAGCCCGTCACAAGTTAACAGCACTCGACTTAGCAACCGGGGAAGTTGCTTTCACGCGGGATGTGGAGGGCTACATTGAAGAATGGGAACCGGTGTTTCAGGGAGATGAAGCTTACCTCTGCGTTGATGGAGTTTTGTTTGCTTTTGATTCTACCGATGGTAGCGATTTGTGGTCGCTGAGTTTATTGAGTGAGGGCTATCCCCGTGATGCGGCGTCAATTGTCTGCGATAGCGGTATTGCCGTAGTCAATATGACTTATGAAATAATCGCGGTGGATCTATCAACACGATCGATAAAGTGGAGGGTTGATGGCATTCCTCGATCCAAGCCTGTTGTCGGGAATGGCGTAATGTATGTTGAACGACCAGGGCGGCAAATTGAAGCGTTTTCGATGGTCGATGGTAGTTCCATTCGCACCTATGACGTCAATACTGATGATGTTTTTGATATGTTTGTCACAGATGATTCTCTCGTGGTGAGTGCATATAATTTTAATTTCTGGGTTTTCGATTTAGCCACAGGTTTAGTTCAACAAACATTCGCAGCTGGGGGCTTCTCAGGATACGTCTCATTTGCTAATGGAGCACTGGCACTCTCTCACCAAATGGGCGGTGGGATGATCATGTATATGTTGGAATCGGAGCAAAATAGCGTTCCCGCTGGCCTTTCTGAGGAATTTATTCTGCCCGAGGATTCGGATGCTTCAATAGAGCTCAAGGGGAGTGATGCAGATGGTGATCCTCTCTTTGCGATGCTTTATTCACTTCCAAAAAGTGGCCTGCTCTTTCAAACCACGGATGGTATTCAGCCCGAGGCCGAGATTTTGGAAGTGCCATGTCGTGTCGATCATCCTGAAATGAAGCTGATTTATCGTCCGCCATCTAACCACGCAGGCAGTGCCATCGCGTCCTTCGAGTTCAAGGTCAATGACGGCACCTACTTCTCAGATACAGCAATCGCAAGCATAACTATATCAAATGTGAACGATGCGCCTTCGGCCTATGATGATCGTATTCCACTACGTGAGGGTGAAGTGTCAGTTCGATTCAACCCGCTGCATAATGATTTCGATTTGGATGGCGATGCACTGACGATTTCAGGATATACTCAGCCATCTTATGGCACAGTCGTTTTGGATGGAGAACACTTCATTTATACCAGCGACGGAAGTGGCGAGTATATCGATACGTTTACCTATATGATCACAGATGCGAGTGGGGGCGAAGCCGGTGCTTCCATTTCCATTCTTAATAACCCTGACGATGGTCTGGTCTGGGAAATGGAAGGGACGGACGCGAGTCGAGATGGCTTTATTCCAGTGCTTATGGGAGAAGGATTGTTGGCCGAAAAATGGGCGATTGACCTTGGTGGCGTGCCGCATCGTGTCGTCGGACAGTTAAACTGTATATTCATCACGCCTGAGTATAATGATCGTACAGTTTTTCGTAATGAAGCACTGGCAATTGATCGCCAGACAGGAGGCATTTGTTGGTCCGCTAGTTTGACAAATAGCCTGAGTGCAGAGGCGTTCAATGCGCCTGTTTTGTCTGGTGGTGTCCTGCTTGCATCGACAAGGAGTTCGGGGAGAATGGTTTTGCTGGATTCTGAAGATGGTAGCCAGATTTGGGAGGTAGAGGGTGCTTATCGTGGTGAAATTGTAAGGTGGCCGTTGATTGATGGGGACAGAATATGGGCTGGACATTGGAGTACGGATGCTGGGCTATCGGCGTTTGATTTGAATGCGGGTGAGGGAGTGTTAGATCTCGGCTTGACTAGTAGTTATGTATACGATCGTGATGTTATGCCGTTGGTTTCCGCGGATGGCGTCCTGACGTCGGTTTCAGGTACCTTGATCAAGAATGATGTCAATAGTGGTGAGGTGATTTGGAGAGCTGACTTGGGGGCGGTTTCCACTGGGTACGATTCGCCAATTTCTTCATCTGGTGGGATTGCTTTTAGTGTCGTACTTTCGGAGGGGGGTATATATGATTTGGTGGCGATTGACTTACAGCAGGGTGCGATTCTCTGGCGTATTGCCGGCGATTTTTTGGAAGCGGTTCCTTCAATCGCAGACGGTTTAGTGTTTTGCATGATGGAAGGCGCTAAAGTTAATGCTTATGATGTTGAGACTGGAGTTCTTGTTCGTAGTTATGAAACTAATTACCATATCGATATTCTTGACCAGCCGATTATCAGCTTGGATCGATTGTTTCTTCGGGGCAGAAATCAGATTTATGTTTTTGACCTGTTTTCGGGTGAGCTTCTTCAAGAAATTCCTCATAAGGGGGAGATCAGTCTTCTGGACGATATGCTTTTGATTGCTGGAAGTGATGGAGTATTGAGAGCGTTTCGCGTTCAAGACGCCGTAAATGCTGCGCCAACAGCGACGACTTCGAGTGTCCGTCTCCTGGAGGATTCACAGCTTATTATTAAACTGGAGGCAAATGACCTTGATAGTGATGTGTTGTCCTTCTCGATCGTGGAGCTTCCTAAATCTGGTCAATTATATCAGATCGGTGATGATGGTGAATGGGGGGATCCTATAAAACGAACGCCAGCAGCCGTGAGCAATTCTAACGGCTATGTCGGATATATAGCTCCAGATGATCTTTTCGGCGATAATGCGGACGTATTAAGCTTCATTGTTGCCGATGATGATATTCTATCTGATCCAGTAGAGGTTCAGATCGGCATTCAGCCTGTTCAAGATCCTCCAATCGCGCGGAATGATGTTCGCGGAACAAAGCCTGGAGAAGAAATTTCGAATCTTCGATTAACCTTCAATGATATAGATGTCGACGGTGATCCATTGACTGTGATTTCATTTACCCAGCCTGAATCTGGCATGATCACTCAGAACGTTGATGGTTCTTTGAGGTATGTTCCGTTAGAAGGTGTAGTCGATATAACTACAACTTTCGAATACACTATTGCCGACGGTCACGGTGGAACTGACGTAGGCTCCGTTGAGATTTCTATCGTTGAAGATTTTGGTGAGAACTGGATAACCTTCCAAAGTGGTGGTGCACGTACTGGTTTTTCAATGACACTGCAAGAGGAGCCTCCATTTCTTCTGGATTGGTCGATCGACCTGCCATCGGTCCGGTATTATTCTGTTATCTATGAGGGACGCGTCATTGTAGCTGATTGGCTAAATAGCAAAGTATCATCGTTCAACCTTTCTGATGGAAGCCTCCAGTGGTCTGAAGCTCCTTATAGCGAAGGTGATTACCTTTATCCGATTTCTGTATATAACGGAATTATCTATTTTGAGGCTGATGAGAGAATCGTTGCTATGAGTGTTGATGATGGTTCGACGTTATGGGAATTGAATGTACCAGATGTTGGCCATCATGAGCCTATTTCGGTCACTAATGATACCATTTGGCTTCCTAGTCGTTCTACTTCCAGTCCTCGGCTTTATGCACTAAACCCAGCTTCGGGAAGTGTTAAGTTTGCATTAGACTTGGATTTTCCAATCGGAGGGCGGTTTTCAGCTATTGATGATAAGCTATACGTTTTTTCGGGTGATGCGCTTCATTGCTTCAATAGCTTTAGCGGAGCTCATCTGTGGTCGCTTTCTGATGAGCATCTAAGTTCAGTTTCAGGCGGGAGGTTGCCGCTCGTGGCACTCTCTGAGACAAGTGCATTTCTGATCGATGTTAATGAGGAGCTTGTTTCAGGTGAGTCTAGTTACGAACTAGTGTCTATTGATACAGTTAACCAGGAAGTTCGGTGGTCGCGACCGATTGACTCGCTTGGAACTCCAGCGTATGCTGACGGCGAAATTTACGGCAACAACTACGATGGAGTCAGCGTTTTTGATGAAGAGACTGGTGACGATATCTTTTCATACAATGAAGGTGTTCAAGGATCCCTGAGCTCACTCTCTTGGGGCCCGATCGTTTCGCATAATTTGGTGATCTCCGGTAGTGGTTCGGAGACATTCATCTGGGAGCGCTTCTCCGGGCGGCTCATTCAAAAATTGCCGTATTCGGGGTATCTAAGTCTGACCTCAAGCCATCTTTTGATTACGGTTGAGAATGTGGGGGTCTATGCCTATCTTATACCTTCTCTTACTTTCGACCCGATCGATCAAACGGCCTCAGCTGAGCCAATTGCAGTTGGAATCGAGTCAAGCGTCTCTGGGAGCACGGTTTATTATACTCTGGATGGATCTGTTCCTGACGAGAGTAGTCGTTCAATCGTCAATGGTGGACACGTGCTTGTTAATATGAGTTCGACGATTAATACGATCGTAACGAAGGAAGGACAATCGAGTTCAAGCTTTGATTCATCATATATTATCACTGACGAAGGAAACCTGATTCCTGACTGGTGGGAGGCCGCTCATTTCGGAACGCCTGGTGCCACGGATGGACTCAGTGACTCTGACGGTGACGGTCGCTCTGATTATGAAGAATGGATGGCCGGGTCGGATCCAATGGATCGAAACGATTATTTGGCCCAACGGTTTGACCCGTCGTCGCTGAGAACGGGTGATTTCTCGCTCAAGTGGAATTCTGTCGAAGACCGTTTTTATCGTGTAAAATGGTCGGATGACCTGAGCGGGTGGTTGCCGATCTCTTCCTGGATGCAGGGATCAGGCGAGTTGATGGACTTTACGGATCAAGTGGACTCGATGGCAAATCCATCCGGGTTTTATCTGATCGAAGTGCAGCCGTAGTATCAATACCGCGAATTGATGTGTTGCCCGTGATTTTATCATCTGTCATGGCTTTAGCGATGAATTCGATGCACTTGTTGGTGAATTCGAAGCTGTCTTCCTTGGTTCGCTGAAAGCGCAGGGGCTGCGCTTGCCTGCAAATGTTTCGAGGCAGACGCGTCTGATTCGCGGCAACCCGCGTCGTTTGGTGGGCACTATGAAGGAGCTAAAAGGATCTGCACTTGCGTTTGCATCGGGCCCCGAAGGTTCCGTGACACCCGCTGAAATCGAACGTCGGTTGCAACATCACCCCTGCGGTTCGTTAGAAGGGACATTTCCCGA
>NZ_JARXHW010000077.1:0-11123 GCF_031127805.1 Thalassobacterium maritimum
AAAGTCATAAGCTTGTTTGGCAACGGATGGATACGCGCTTCAGCAAACGCTACCTGAGGTCACTATAGGATCAAACATTTTTAGAAATGGTATTAGCCAAAAAGTGGAGAAGCAAGCAGCGGAACGCTTTCTTATTGGCGTGGTCCCTTGTAAGCCTCATATTCTGTTTAGATCATGCCTCGTTTCCGTCATTATTCGACCCTTTGCAGCTTTTTAGCTCTGACTTGCCTCTGCCACGCTTCCGATCTGGCTAGCACCCGCTTACTCAGCATCGCGGAAAAAGAAACAAAGATCTATCAAAAGATCGCCGAAGACCCTGAATTTTACACCGAGGATGATCTCAATCGCCGAATTAACGATCTGGTGCAGTCCTACCGCAGCTACCTGATCGAGCAGCCAGAAGATGTCAGTGCTTACATTCTCTACGGCAAACTACTACGCCGAGTGCAAGAGTATGAGCAGGCCTTTAAAGCCTTTCTTAAAGCCGATGAGCTCGACCCCGAAATTGCCGTAGTCAAGCAACAGATCGGCAATCACCTAGCCGAAGAGGGCAAAGGCAAAGCCGCCCTCACCTTCTATCTGCGCGCGGTTGAACTCGCCCCTGAGACAGCGGTCTATCACTATACACTCGGCCAGTTAATCGATGATTTTCGAGAGGAATTCATTCAAGAAAAAATCTTCACTCAAGATGCGCTGGAGCGCGAGATGCTCAAAGCCTTTCGCAAAGCAGCTCAACTGGAACCGGATAATTTCGACTATCAGCTGCGGCTGGGCGAAGCCTACTACCAACTCAGCAGCCCCGACTGGAGAACCGCTCTGCTGCACTGGAAACAAGTCCGCAAACAAGCCAGCACGCGACTGCAAGGCGAGATCCTCGATCTCCACACCGCTCGTGTGCTGGGCAAACTGGGCCGCACGCAAGAAGCGAACAAACTGCTGGAGCAAGTGCTCAACCCCGCGCTACAGAAGTCGAAACAGCAGGTGCTCGACGAGATCGCGATTCACTGAACCGCCCACGAGCTTAACAGCGAGCACCCATATTTTCCCTCTCACCGAGCTTTCTCCTTAAAAATCACATCCGACCGCAATCGCCCCACATAGCCATGAGCGAACTCAAAACCGTCCAAGAACTCAAGCAACTCGACCCCGCCATCGCCGTCCCCTTCCGCAGCATCTTTATACTGCGCCGCAAGACGGTGAAGACCGCCAAAAACGGCAATCCCTTCCTCAGTATCGAACTCGGCGATGCCGGTGGCAGTTTCACCGCCAACGCCTTTGGCGATTCTGCCGTATTTGCCGCACTCGAAAACGTAGCCGAAGGTGCCATGGTTCGCATTTCGGGAAAGACTGAATATTACCAAGAGCGCTTCTCCCCCCGTCTGCAAGCAGCCGAAGAAGTCGCCCCCAGCGATGAAGAAGCGCAAAGCATGCTCAGCCAACTGGTCGAAGTGCCACCCGAGTCTGAAGACGACCTGTGGGCACATATCAAAGAAGCGATTGCCGCCATCCAACACCCACAACTGCACGACACCGTGCAACGGGTCATGGATGAAGTGGGCGCCCAATTCCGCACCAGCACCGCAGCCATCAGTATGCACCACGCCTACCGCCATGGACTCTTAGAGCACACCACACATATGGTTCGTGCCGCCCGCGCGCTGTTGCCACTGTATCCGCAGGTCGATGCCGACCTGGCAATCGCAGGCATTATTCTACACGACATCGGCAAAATAGAAGAATATGAAGGCGACTACGCCGCCAAAATCAGCCGCATCGGCACCTTACAGGGCCACGTCGTGCTCGGTTTCCGCACCGCCCGCAAGGCAGCGATCCAATCCAAGCTCAACCCGGACCTGACCGAGCGCCTCGAACACATCATTCTCAGTCACCAAGGCGAGAAAGAATGGGGAGCCGCCGCCATGGCCGCCACGCCTGAAGCTGTATTTGTCTCCATGGTCGACAACCTCGATGCCAAAATGGGCATGGTCCAACGCGTCCTTCGCAATGCTCCGGAAGGTGAAGAGTTTTCCGAATACTTAATGGGCCTAAAAACCCGCGTCCTGCTCACCCCACCCGACAAGAGCTAAGTGCTCAATGTAGGATTTGCGCTGTTTTTGTAGGATTCAGGATAAACGATTTGCATTCTCGACAGGGCCGAATTGTCTCTCCGACATGGCTAATATCATTTTTCAAAAATCCGGCGTCACCGCACCTTGGACCGGCGACGAAGAGAGCATCTTAGAACTAGGCGAAGTTCACGACCTCGATCTGGACTACGGCTGCCGTATGGGCAATTGCACCGCTTGTCAGCAACCACTCCTCTCCGGCGAAGTTGAATACCCGATGGGCCATACCGCAGAGCCAGACGATGATCATGTCCTCATCTGCTGCTGCCAGCCAAAGGGCGATGCCGACGTCGTGATCGACGCTTAAACGCATCCGTATACGCATCCGTATACGCATCCGTATACGTATCCGTATACGTATCCACATGCGATTACTACGACCAGTCGCCCCCGCACTCCTGTTACTTGGGCTCAGTTTTTTCACGGCCTGCCGCGCACTGCCCGAAGATCCACCAGCCACCGTGGAGTCGGTCGATCTGAACCGCTACACCGGCTTATGGCATGAACTCGCTCGCCTGCCCGTCTTCTTTCAAAAAGATAACGAACGGGCGACGGCCGAATACGTGATGAATGACGCGGGCAATATCGACCTAGTCAATACCGCCATCGCACCCGATGGCTCTCAACGCTCAGTCACCGGGACGGCCGTGCCAGTCGCAGGCTCCAACAACGCGAAGCTCAAGGTCTCGATTGATAACTTCTTCGCCCAAATATTTGGGAGCCCTCCCGATTATGGTAACTACTGGATCTTGAAGTTAGAATCCGACTACAGTATTGCACTGGTCGGCTCGCCCAATCGCAAAACCCTCTGGCTACTAGCTAAAACTCCAGAGATCCCCGCATCCAAATTGCAAGCCTATATCGCCTACGCCGAAACGCTGGGTTACGAGGTCAGCGAACTCATTATCAATAACGGACACTGAAAGGCTTCAATTATCCCTCTGTCCACGGATGCACACAGTAGTCGGATAGAGCAGCTCAGCGTTTCGTCCAACCTGCCGCTAGCCGATCGGCTGGCGGGGCAACCTCGCAGCTCAGTCTAGTTGCGTATCCCACCAAGCAGGCTTCTTCAGCAAGCTTCCATCATAGATCAAAGACGCCACCTCCAACAGCTCGTGCTCTGGCAAGTTCAGCGTCATCATCACACCAAAACGCTGAATCGCCTCCGGCATTAAACTGCGCTCCGCATCCGGTGCCGCCATATAGGCAGTCATCGCAGTGGTAAATGACTCATGATCCGCGTGCTTTTTTAAATAGTTATGACGCACCTCCCAGAGTGCAGGCCCCAAGCTGACTTGTTGCCGCTCATAAGTGTTGGCCGCACGATGACAGGTCAGACACAAATTACTGTGTAGACTCCGACCGTGTTTAAACTGCTGCGAATCCGTTTCAACCAGTGCGGGACTTGAAGGCGACTCCGCAGCAACGGCCTCCACTGCTTGACTACGGGTATGCGCCCCCTGCCAGCTCCACCAAAATGCGAGCGAAAAGGAGAACACACCTAACAGAAAAAAAGATACAACACGGAGCATGGTTTTAAACTATAAGTTCGCGACAAATGGACGAAAACAAAGCCCCCCAACTCATGCGATTGAATCTCATGAATACAACGCAAAGCATGACATCGAGTCGCATTACCAGTGCCAATAATAAGCCTCAAAAACACTGGTAATTCCAGGCCAAGCAAATACCGGTCTTGTCCGCCTAACAACGAATGCTACAATTCTAGCCTGACCTCATCCGTCTGACGACAGATGCTAGGATTCAAGCAGACCTTGGGCCAACCAGACCGCGGCACTGGCGTCACTTCCAGCATGTAAGAGCTCGCATAATTCCTGCGCCCCGGCGGCTGCCTGCTCCGCGGCAGCCGGGTCTTCGAGCGCACGTATCAACTGACGGCTCAACTGCGACGCACTCGCCGCATCTTGAATGAACTCGGGGTGCAGCGGACGATCCAGCAACAAATTAGCAATCCCGATATATTTAACTTTCACCAACATGCGCCCGATCCAATAACTCATCGGGTTCAAGCGATAAGCAATCGCCCCGGGAATCGCGGACAATGCACAGGCCAAAGACATGGTGCCGGAGCTCATCAACACGGCACTCGCCGGCAGACTCTGCTGCGAATTGGCCACCAATTGAATATGCGCAGCCAAATCGGGCTCGGCAGCCAGCACCGCCTCCAACTGCGCACGTATTTGCTCACTCGGATACACCACCGTCGCCTGCAAATCAGGATGTGAGTCACGGGCTTGGCGGAAGCCTGCCAACAACAATGGAAAAATGCGCCCCACCGCCGCAGTACGGCTCCCCGGCAAAAGTAGAACCGGAGCACTGGCATCATAGCGAAAAGGTGCCTGCCAAGTCTCGCGCACAAAAGGATGTCCCACAAACTCAGTCGGCAGTTCGGTATCCGCAAAGCAATCCACTTCGAAGGGAAAAATCACACCGAGTCGATCAATCAGATCCGCCATTTTAAAACGACGTTTCGCCTTCCAAGCCCACACTTGCGGACCGATGTAATAACTGAGCCCGATCGAACCGCCCCCCTTGCGACTGAGTCCGCGCTGCGCCAATTGATCGGCCAAGCGCAGATTGAATCCAGGATAATCAACAAAGCAAATATGCTTCGGTTGATAGCGCTCGATCCATTCCAAGGTGCGATCAAAGAGTCCTTTGAAAAAACTATAATGCCGCACCACTTCGACAAAGCCGACGATCGAGACCGCCGTCAGGTCGTAGAGCAGTTGTGCACCTGCAGCCTGCAGCTCCACCCCACCTAAGCAGGCCACTTTTAGCTCGGGCTGTTGTCGCCGCAGATCCGTCAGCAATTGTGCCGCATGCTCATCGCCGGAGTGTTCGCCCGCGATGATCAGCAGATCAGGCTGCCCATTAATCGGCGCCGGAAAATCCGTAGTGGCTGGAAGTGAATTAGACATACTGGAGAAAACTCGTGAAATAACACCGCGTGGACCATCGTAGGGGCTTGTGCCCTGCGCAGCTCGAAGAGCGATGCAGGGGTAAAGACCACCTCAGATCCGCCAGTGCTCGGCGGGCGTCACAAGTGACGCCCCTACATTTATAATCACGACAAGCAGTCATTACTTCGCGTGAATCAACTCCGTAACCTGGATCGCCAGCTCCAGCGCCGACTTGCCCAGCTCGGCACCGACTTTTGGCTTCCCTGCACTTCGGACTACTTGCACGAAGGATTCCAACTCCAGCTTGAGTGGTTCGTCTTTTTCGATGGGAATCTCTTCCCGCACCAGCTCGGCTCCCTCTTTGCGCAGGAAGTGACCGCTCTGCTCCTGGAAGTTGATAGATAAATAGTTCTGCGGCTGAAACACGCGAATCTCGCGCACCTTCTTTTGGCTGACACGGCTGGTGTTGATATTGGCCACACAGCCGTTTTCAAAGGTAATGCGTGCATTGGCGATATCCTCCGAGTTCGAGAGCACATTAACTCCCACCGCGTCCACTTGCTTCACAGGCGAACGCACCAGCGCCAAAATCACACCGATATCGTGGATCATCAGGTCCAGAACCACGCCCACTTCGGTGCCACGTGGATTAAATGGCGCCAAACGGTCTGCAGTGATAAACTGAGGCTGAGTGACCGCATTTTCCAAATAGCCCATCACCGGATTATAATGCTCAATGTGGCCCACCTGCACGATGCAGCCCTGCGATTTCGCGGCAGCCAAGATTTGCTCCGCCTCGTCCAGGCTGGTGCAGAGCGGCTTCTCGATCAGCAAATGACAGCCTCCTTCCAAAAGCGGCACCGCCACCTCACAGTGCTTATCCGTCGGCACCACCACGCTCACCGCGTCGCAGGCCGCCGCCAAGGCCGCAGCGGTGTCAAAGCGTTGACAATTATATTTCGCGCAAATCTCCTCCGCACGGGCATCGTCGGCCTCCACGATCCCAACCAGCTCACAGCTCTCCAGAGCCGCATAGATACGCGCATGGTGCTGCCCCAAATAGCCAGTCCCGACAACGCCACAGCGAATTTTTGATTGCTCAGTCATGGCCACAGCAAAACTTTAGCCAGATAAACTGACAAGGCGCGAATCGTAGAATATTTAGACCTTCGCCCGACAAATTGAGTCCCTTAAACTCAGCCTTGAAATACGCGACCGTTTCGCGTTCTCTTACTTAAGTGAATATTAGTCTCCAGCCAATAGTCCTGCGATGGGCCCGCGAACGCGCGGGGCTGGATGCGGCTGCGCTGGCTAAGAAGTTGAGCACGACCGAGGAGAAAGTGCTGCAGTGGGAGCAAGACGGAACGCTGACTTATAAACGCGCCGAAAAGCTGGCTGAGAAAACGCATACGCCTTTCGGTTACCTGTTTCTGGAAGAGCCACCACTAGAGCAATTGCCGATCAGCGATTTCCGCACCGTCGGCAGCGAAGAGCCAAAACGCCCGAGTCCGGAACTACTGGATGTGCTCTACGATGCGATGAGCAAGCAGGCTTGGTATCGCGATTATTTGATCGAAATGGGCGAGCCTCGGCTCGACTACATCGGTAGCATCGGGCTGGAAGACGCGCCCGCTGCAGTCGGCGAGCGGATTCGCCATCATTTCGGCTTCGACAGCGCCACGCGCGCAGAAGCAAGCGACTGGAAGGCCGCCCTCAACCTGATGTTTGAGCAGTGCGAGGCGCACGGCATCCTGGTCACCCGCACCGGCATGGCGAAGAGCAATACCCACCGCCCTTTGCTGGTGAAAGAGTTTCGTGGCTTCGCTCTGAGCGACCCCTACGCGCCGCTGATCTTTATTAATTCTAAAGACAGCCACGCCGCCCAAATGTTTACCTTAGTGCATGAACTGGTGCATCTGTGGTTGGGGCTGTCCGGCGTCTCGAATCTAGTCAGCACCTACGCGCCCAGCGCGCGTGTAGAGCAGTTTTGCAATCAAGTCGCCGCCGAAGTGTTGGTGCCGCTCGATGCACTGCGCGCCCAATTGGCACTCGCGCAAGAGGACGACGATCCGATTCGTCGCCTCGTGCGGCATTTCAAAGTCAGCTCGCTGGTGATCCTGCGTCGCCTGCGCGACATTGAGGAGCTTGATGCTGCGACCTTCCGCAAGCTTTACAAAGACGAAGAAGACCGCTTCGCGGCCATTCAAGCCAAGCAGAAGGCAAAAGGTGGCGGCGGCAATTATTACGCCTCGAAAAATGTGCAAGTCGGTCGTCGCTTCGCGCAGGCACTGATTGGCAGCGCCTTGGAAGGCCGCACGCCCTATCGCGAGGCTTACAGCCTGTTAGGCGTGCGCAAGACCGAGACCTTTAACAACTTCGCCCGTCAATTGCACTTTAACGTCTAAGCATGGCTTACCTACTAGACACCAACACACTGATTCAGGCGAAGAACGAATACTACGCATTCGATTTGTGTCCGGGGTTCTGGGACTGGCTCGCGTTAAAGCATCAGCAAGGGACGCTGTATAGTATCGAACCCGTGCTCGAAGAAATCCGGGATGGACAAGATGAGTTAGTTGACTGGGCGAATGATTGCCCGACTGGCTTCTTTCTGCCCATCGATGCGGCCACAACCATAGAACTCGGCAGAATCGTTCAATGGGTGCAAGCATCCGAATTTAAAGACGCCGCCAAACGCGATTTTCTTTCCAAAGCAGATCCGCTGCTCATCGCCTACGCGAAAGCGCATGGATATATACTCGTCAGCCACGAAGTGCACATCGAAGGCGAACGTCGAAAAGTAAAAATCCCGACAGTCGCACAGGTGTTTGATGTCCCATGTGTGCGCACCTTCGAAATGCTCCGCTCTGCGTATGCGTCGTTTGTCCTTCGCCCTGGTTTAGAGTTACTTTAATGAAAGCCGACTAACCCCACCAATCAGTCTGCCGCGCATCGACATTACCTGAATTTCGCCTCACCCTTGCAGCGCGAACTTGCCAATCCTACAAATTGACATTTAGATGATCAATTTGTAAAAACGGGCTGTGATTGATCGCCAAATAGAGCCGATACTCAGACGAATGGCCTCCGCGAACTGGCAGCGACGCAACCGAGCAGCCTGAATGAGACACTTTGGAAGGGAGGCTACCCACCCATCTTTGACCAGCAAATTGACCCTCAGTTTTGGTATGACGCCTATATCACGACTTATGTTGAGCGGGACGTGCGCCAAATTCTTCAAGTTCAGGATACCCATCTTTTCCAGCGTTTTCTCGCACTTTGCGCCGGCAACATTGGACAGCTCTTCAACGCGAGCCGCATCGGCAGCGACTGCGGTCTGAATCACGGCACAGTGGGCAAGTGGTTATCGGTGCTCGAAGCCTCCTATGTCGCGTTCCGTTTACAACCGCACCATAAGAATTATCGCAAGCGCTTGGTGAAGACCCCGAAGATTTATTTCTACGATGTTGGACTCGCGATTCGCCTACTTGGTATCGAGAGCCCGCAGCAGTTGGATACGCATCCACTGCGGGGCGCACTTTTTGAAAATTGGGTAATTCTGGAACTGTTGAAAGGCCGCTTCAATCTGGGACTACTCAACAATCTCTCGTTCTGGCGCA
Organism: Thalassobacterium maritimum; assembly: GCF_031127805.1. NCBI lineage: Bacteria > Pseudomonadati > Verrucomicrobiota > Opitutia > Puniceicoccales > Coraliomargaritaceae > Thalassobacterium > Thalassobacterium maritimum. The sequence continues at coordinate 8,671 of NZ_JARXHW010000077.1, forward strand.
ATAACACGGGGCATGAGATCGATGTGTTGATGGATCGTGGCGGGCAACTCATCCCAATCGAAATCAAATCGGGGCAGACGGTCGAACATGCACCTAGAGGTCAAAGAGAATGAACTCGTCCCAGACTGCGCGCCGAAAGTTTCCTGTTAGGCGAGCCCGAATAGTCGAAGGCTGAAAACGGGGGGGGTATTTATCACATACCATAAGTGAACGTAAGATTGACCTCTGGCCGTATTAAATGATCGTTTCAAACATGAATCCTTCCCAAACCCCTACGGGCTCTGTTTCAGATAAAACACGTCAACGTATACTCCAAGCGGCTGGTAAAATCTTTGCTCAAGGCGGCTACCGTGCGATGACCCTACGCGAAGTGACTAAGGAGGCCGGTGTCAACCTTGCCTCGGTCAACTATCACTTCGGCTCGAAGTCGAACCTGATGCGTGAGCTGATCCATGAGCGCTTCGAGCCGATCAATAAAGAACGCCTGGAGCGACTAGAGCAACTAATCCAACAACACAGCCCCGCCCCAATTCCACTGGAGGCGATCTTTGACGCGCTCTTCCGCCCCCTCTTCGCGGGGCTCGGGCCCAGCGATGTGAGCGACACCACACTGGTCCAAATCATCGGCCGCATGCTGACGGAACCGGCGGATTTCATGATCCATCTACACAAAGAGTTTTTCGCCGAGCTCTCTAAGCGTTTCATGGGCGAGATTCAACGCACATGCCCGGAGCTCTCCCAAGAACAAATACAATTCCGCTTTTTTCTAAGCATCAGCACCATGATCGGCACCATCGCAGGTGAAGTTAGGCTAGAAATTATATCAGGCAGTCAGTTAAACAGTGCGATACTCGATAGGATACTGGAGGAACTGACGAATTACGTCGTCGCAGGCTTCCAACAAAAATGAAAATTCCACTTTCTAAGTATAAGAACCGCTTGGGGCCTCCCCCCACCGACAGCCCTGCCGCAAACGGGCCCCGGTATGGCCGTACTTTATTAAAATACAGCGCACGACTTTTACCCTGCTTACTGCTCGCCGCCTGTGCCAGCTCGCCGGAACGCAGTCGTGCGCCCGAAATCACCCTCCCAGACACATGGGGCCGCAAGGTCTCCGACACCACGCCCACCGCATGGCTAAAAGACTTTAATTCGCCGCAACTGGAAGCGCTGGTCACCGAGGCTATGCGCCACAATCCGGGCCTGGAAGCCGCTGCCGCGCGCTTCGCCCAATCCATCGCCGAGGCTCGCATCGCAGGTGCCGACCGAATGCCCCAGGCGGGGCTCGGACTCAATGGCACACGGCAGCAGATCAGCACCTTCGGCCCGAGTTCGACCGGTGGCGTTATTTTTGAAAACTACGAGCTCGCGCTCAACCTCAGTTGGGAGCTCGACCTATGGGGCCGCCTGCGTGATCGCAGCTCGGCCGCACGGGCACGCGCCGAAAGCAGTCAAGCCGAACTGCATGCCGCCCGGCTCTCATTGGCTGCCCAAACGACCAAGGCTTGGCTCAATGTAATCGAAGCCCAACAGCAACTCGCCCTGGCCCAACGCACGGCACAGGCCTATCGCAACAATCAAGAAGCACTGGAATCACGCTTCAAACGCGGCCTGACCGAAGGCTTCGATCTGCGCCGCATCCGCACCCAAGCCGCCTCCGCCGAGGCCGATAGTGCCAGCCGCCAACGAGCGCTGGATCAGGCCACTCGCAATCTTGAAATCGTGCTGGGCCGCTACCCGTCCGGGCAACTTGAAACACTCCCGAATTTTCCAGCACTGCCGGCCTCGGTGCCAGCCGGGCTGCCCGCGGAATTACTACAGCGCCGCCCAGACCTGATTGCTGCCGAACGCCAACTCGCTGCTGCCGAGCGCGAGCAACGTGCCGCCCAGAAAGAACGCTTGCCCCAGATCAGTTTGACCGCTTCCGGCGGGAGCTCCTCACAGGAATTTGAAAACTTACTCGATGGCGATTTCAGCGTATGGTCGCTCGCGGGTAACTTAACTCAGCCCCTGTTCCAAGGCGGCCGCATACTGGCCAATATCGAGCGCACAGCCTCAGTGCGCGAGCAAGCCGCCGCCAACTATCGCGACAGCGCCTTACGTGCCTTCTTCGAAGTGGAGAGCACGCTCGCGGCGGAGCAGTATCTGCGCCGCGAACAAAGCAAGCTCGCATTGGCTGCCGAAGAAGCCGCCGCCACCGAAACCCTGGCTTGGGAGCGCTACCGCAACGGCACTGGTGATTTTCTCAGCGCTCTCGACGCCCAACGAACAGCCGACAGCGCTCGCAGCCGTCAGTTGGGCGTATCCAACCTACTCTTACAAAACCGAATCGATCTCTACCTAGCCCTAGGAGGTGAGTTTGCAGATCAACCCTCCGATCACACCTACGATAAAAACGTAGGGGCGCGACTTGTCACGCCCGCCGAGAATAAGCTGGCCCACCGCGGGCGTGA
>NZ_JARXHW010000078.1:0-10871 GCF_031127805.1 Thalassobacterium maritimum
TCGTTTTTGAGCGTTCCGGTGGGGCAGCTTTGAACTGCCCTGGCAGTTTCAAATGTGCCTGTCGCCGCCCAGGGGGCACCCGCGTCAGGCATCCTTCGCTTCGCTCCGGACGAGCGTGGCTCGCCATCTCCCTGCTGTCGCACTGCGTCTCTTTTTATAAGGGTTTCACCACGGTGAGGAGCATCTTAAACTTTTCGGCTGCGTCGACTGCGTGGGGGATATTGGCTGGTAGCACGATGCTTTGTCCGGCGGCGACTTCTTGGGACTGGCCATCAATGGTGAGTATGCCTTTGCCGTCGAGGACTTGTACCAGCGCATCGCCAGTGGAGTGGTGGGTGCTCAGCCCTTCGCCTGCTGCAAAGGCAAAGACGGTGAGGTTTAAATGCTTGTTTTGCGCCAGTGTGCGACTCGTGACTTGTCCTTCTTGGTAATCGACCAGCTCGGCCAGCGAGAGTGCTTCCGCTTTGGGCATGTTTTTGATCATCGGCTTGGCCGCTGGTCGTAGGGTGCTGTTTTGTAGGTCCATGATAAAGAGTTGAAGCCCCGCAACTGGCTGCGGTGGACTAGTGGTTACAACGATTCGCGGGATCGAAGACGAAGGCATCCGGGGTGCCGGTAAACTTATCTTTTGCCCAGAGTGTTTCAATCAGCTCGCTGGCAGTCATGCCGCCCCCAGAGCAAATGTAAAAACGCGCCTCTAGGCCGAATTTTTCGTCGATGGCCGCTCTGAGGCTTTGATTGCTGTAGCTTTCGCCCGATTCAATCATCATTTCAAGGACTTCGTGGCCGTGGTGTTCGATGTTCTCTATTTGCATATTCATAATTAAATACATTTTATTCTTTTATTTGCAAGTGCTATTTAATTGAGAGTGTGAAATGGGGACGTCGAACTCTCTATAGTTGCTTTAGGTTCGAAGCTTTTAAGTGCTGCGTTGGAGCGGGGTCTAAAGAGCCCCGCTACTTTGGGCGTTGAGCGTTCTCAACTTTATAAGCCGAGTCGGGTGGCGTACCATGAGGCTTCGGCGCGGGTGGAGATGCCGAGCTTGCGGTAAATCGCTTTGATGTGGCTGGCTACGGTGGTGGGCGCGATCCCTAGCTGGTCGGCGACCTCGCTGTTGCGGTATCCGCGGGAAATGAGTACGAGGGTTTCTTTTTCGCGCTCGGTTAAGAGCTCGTGGTCGGCTTCGATGGGGCCGGTGCGCTGAAAGTGCTCCATGATGCGCTTGGCGATCGAGGGCGAGAGCGCGGGGACGCCTGTGCTGAGCTCGCGCAGCTGTCGACTGAGTTGCTCGGCGGGGTGCTCTTTGAGCAAATATCCCTGTGCGCCTGCGGAGAGGGCGGCGACGATGAGGGCGTCGTCGCCCATGATGGTGATGATCACGCAAATGGTTTGCGGGCTGCTGCGTTGGATGGCTCGCAGGGCGTCCAGGCCGGAGCCATCGGGCAAGGACAGGTCGATCAGGGCGAGGTCGAACTTGGCTTTTGCGCTGGCTGCTCGGCTGCTTTTTAAATCGGGGGCTTCTGTGATCTGACAGTGGGGGAATGCCTGGCTCACGATCGCGTTGAGCCAACGGCGATTGTCGGCCTGGTCTTCGATGATGAGGCAACTATTCATTTTTAGGAGGGCGAAGCGTTACAGGGAATCTCTATGCGTAAATAGGTAGTTCCCTCTAGGCTGCTCAATTTGAAACTGCCGTCAAGTGCGTCGATGCGTGCTTGGATGTTGCCCAGTCCATTGCCTGCGGGGGAGGTCGCGGGATCGAAGCCCTTGCCATTGTCACGAATTTCTAGCTGCAGTTGATTGTCTGTGGTCGTCAGCTGGATGGCCACCTGCGTGGGCTGGGCGTGGCGTATCGCATTACTCACAGCCTCGCGTAGGATCGAGCGCAGGGCATGGCTGAGTTGATGCGAGCTGACTGCCGGCAGCTCATCGGGGGCGGACCATTTAAACTCAATGCCGACCGCTTCCAGGCGTTCGGCGGTTTCGAGTCTGAGTTCGGCCAGGGTGGTGGCCAGTGTCTCGGCGCATTCTGAGGATTGATTGATGACGGCCCGCAGGTCAGAGAGTGAATCGCGAATGCGGGCGTCTTTGGTGGCGTTTTCCGAGCTGTGCAGTGCGCTGAGTAGTTGGGCGCCGATATTGTCGTGCATGTCGCGTGCGATCCGTGTGCGCTCCTCGGCGACGCCTTTTTCGTAGGCGGCCAAGCTGGCGAGTGCATGCTCCAGCATCGAGACGAGTTCGTTGGCCTGTGCGGCGTCGCGGGGGTGGAAGAGTGCACGTCCGCCACGGGCGTAGCGCAGTTCCAGTCCGGGAAGTCGGCCGACGGGCGGCAGGACCATGGTCAGACCATCGTCCTGTAGCTGCACCTGCGTCTGTGGCTGGCCGGTCGCTTGAGTCATTTCCAAGGGTTCAAAGACGGAGTGAATGACTGCACGCCAGCGATCGACCTCGTTTTCGGTGCCTGGCGGGGCCAGTGCCACGTCCACCACGCGTTGAAACAGGTCAAAGGTGTCCTGCGAATTGCGGGGGGCAAATCGTTGCCACAGCCAAGCCCGTGCGGGGAGCCAAACGAGCCCGCAAATCAGTAAAGCGACGGCCAGTGAGGTGCCGGTGGAGAATTGCAGGCCATAGACAAAAAACAGATCCATCACCACTAGGAGCAGCACCGCGAGCGCCCAGGCCATGACGCGCCGCCACCACTCGCCCAGATCGAATAGACGGTAGCGCAAGATCCCCAGCGCCAGTCCACCATAGACCAGTAGGAAGAGCAGAAAGGCGTAGCCCTGGATGGGGGAGGTATCGATGCCGAAGCTTTGCGGCAGTAAGATGAAAAAGCAGAACACACTGGTGCCGACCACCCAAGAGAGCAAAAACCACTGCAGCTTGGCGCGCTCCAGCGGATGGCGTCCACTGATGCGCCAATGCGCGCCGGCCAGCACAAAGGTCGCCAGCACCCCGAGCAAGACCAGGAAGCGGCGGGCAAAGGTCATCGATTCAAAGAGGCCGATCTGCTGGGCCACAAACCAAAGTACAAAGAGCGCCACCACCGAGGGACCGACCCAGCGCGGGGCAATGCGGCGCGGATAGACCAGCAGCAAGGCGACGAAGCTAGCGGCAAAGAGACTGCCGCCGAGGAAATTGAGATCGCTGGCCCATTGCAGCAGGGTGCCGGGCACTGCCAGTTCACGCGTGGTGTAGGTCGCCGCCGCCGGCGCGAAGAGTAGGGTGGCCGCCCCGCTCAATAATAGATAGCGCGCGCTGGCCTCGCCGGGTCGAAAGGCAAACACCGCCGCGGAGACCAGCCAGGCCACTAAGCCGACCAGGCATTGCACCCAGAAGTCAACGGGCAGATCCAGCAAGGGCCGGCCGGCGGGATCGGGCTGCACGATAAAGCGCTGCCCGTCTGCCGCGATGAAGCTGAGCGCGGGCGCGGCCTGCATGCGGGCCAGCCGATCCTGCCGCTCCAGAAAGCGCCGATAGCTGGCATAGTCGCCCATGGCCCCGTCCGGCTCGACCGTGAGGTCGAAGGCGCTGAGTTCCAGCTGATCCTCCTCGGTTTCGGCCCGGACCAGAATGGTGCCGGGGGGGATGTCGGACGCGGGGCCCTTGCTGGCGCGCACCCGTGCGCCGCTGCCCGTGTCGCTCGGGGCCAGTTTTAATCCCAGCCAGGGCTGTTGATGAGCCAGTAGAGTGACGAGCAGCATCACCGCGATTCCCAGAGCCAGGGCTCCGGTCAATAGCGTCAGCGGTGGAACTTGTCGTTGTGGTAAGGTCTGGGAAGAAGCCATGCGCGGATAACTAGCTGAAAATCCTCTGTTCAGGGGATAGCCCGATCTCGAGTGAAAAGATATGATCAAGCCTTACGCTAATTTCATCTATAAGCGTCAAGAATTCTTTTCGTTATAGCAGAAATAACAGTCCGTCCTCGCTGCGGGTTGCGTGCGCACGCACGGCGGTATGACTACCTAACGACAAACCACTACCATGCAACGAAACGCCCTCTTCACGGCCGTATCTCTATTCGCGACTGTGTCGCTCTCGACCACTGCGCTACAAGCGGCACCGGACACGGTCGATACCGCTTTTGCCAACACGGCAGGCCAATTCTTTGAGCCAGCCGAATATGGCGGCGTCGCCTCGGTGCTGGTGCAGCCGGACGGCAAGATCCTCTTTGGCTCCAACGAAATGCCCGCTGTGCTTGATCGTGGCACGCCCCAAGCGACGCCGCTGGCGCTCCCCTTGACCCGTTTCAATCCGGACGGCTCGGTCGACAACACCTTCTTTGCCGACAATAACGTGAACGGATCCGACTCCGGCATCTACTACGACAGCAACGGCTGGCCTGAAGTCCACGCACTCGGTCTGCTCTCGGATGGCAAAATCGTCGCCGCGGGCGTCATGCAGGGCGTGCGCACGGGCACCTATAGCAATCCCGGCACCTTTCTTCAGTCCAATTCAATCGTGCGCTTCAATGCCGACGGCACCATTGACACCAGCTTTCAAACCGCCGGCACCTATGGCTGGCCCACGGGCGGCTTCAATTACATCGAGGACGTCACCATCCAGCCCGACGATAAAATCATCGCGGTGGGTGGCTTCGGCGGCTTTCGCGATTCGTCCACGGCACCCTTGACCACTCGCTACGGCATCGCCCGCTTGAATGTGGATGGCTCGGTGGATACTGGCTTTAATGTCGACCCCAGCGAATTTGGCGCGCCCACAGGGGCGTCCGCGCTGCGGGGTTTCTTTGGCGCAGCCGCCTTGGATGCTTCGGGTAAAATCTACGTGACTGGTTATTTTGAGTGGGGCTATTCCTATCCTGCGCCCAAGGTTCATGTTTTGGCCCGCCTGTTTCCCGATGGTCGGCGTGACCCTTCTTTCAATCCCACGCTGCCCAGCAATCTGGAGGAAGTGCGCGGTGTTGTCGTCGAACCGGACGGCAAGGTCGTGGTGCTCGGCCAATACGAAAGTCCCACCAGCTCGTCTTGGATGCTGCGCCTGAATCCGGACGGCTCGGTCGATCCTTCGTTCACACTGGATCCAGCCCTTGGCGTCGTTGCGGCACGTCCACTCCAGCGCGATCCAGCGGGCAAATACTTACTCGTGACCAGTCAAAACAGCACCCGCGACCGCTTGGTGCGCATCCTCTCCGACGGCTCACTCGACCCGACATTTAATGCAAGCTCGCTCTGGACGGATCACCCGACCACCAATCCGGAGGCCGGTTATTTCTCGAATGCGATCACCGCGCCCAATGGAAAAATCTACTCCGGTAGCGCCTTCGACTCGGTCAACGGCACCCCCACGGTGAAGCTCGTCGCCTTCGAAGGCGACAGCACGCCGGCCGCCCTCACCTGGTCGGCTTCGGCGCCCACTGTCACTGAAAACGCGGGTTCAATCACGCTCAGCGTGGTTCGCACCGGCCCTCTCAGCGGGGCGGCCAGCGTCCAATTCAGCACCACAAACGGCAGCGCCGGCGCGGGCGATTTTAGCGCCAGCTCCGGCACGCTCAACTGGGCCGACGGCATCGGGGGCGCGCAAACGCTGGTCATCCCGATCACGCAGGACGCGCTTTCTGAGGGCTACGAATCCTTTAATATCAGCCTCAGCAACCCCGTCGGAGATCCCATCGCGGGCTCGGCCAGCATTGCGGTGACGATTATCGACGATGAGGCATTGCCCGTCATCACCAGCGATCCGGTCGCCTTAAGCGTGAAAGAGGGCGAGCCGGCGACGTTTTCGGTCGGGGTTTCCAGTCCGGTTCCAGTCACGTATCAATGGCAAAAGGACGGCGTCGACATTCCTGGCGCGACTGCCGCCAGCTATACCATCAGCGCGACCAACGCCAGCTCGGCAGCCGACTACAGCGTCGTAGTCAGCACCCCCGCCGGTTCCGCACCGAGCGGGGCGGCCCGCTTGACTGTGATTCCCCCCGCCGCGCAGCCCGATGCGGGCGTGACGCTCACTGGTGTCAGCACGCCCGTATCTTTTGAGATTTTGACCGACGGCTCACTGCTGATGTTGGATGGCAATTATTCCCTGGGCTACACTCTGCGCAAAATTGATGGCAGTAGCTTCACAGCCGATCCCGGCTTTTCGGTGACCGTCACGCCCGAGAGTGGCTACGGCGCCAGCTCGGCCTATCCTTCTCCGATTCCTTTGCCCAATGGACAGTTCCTCGTCACGGGTTTCTTTTCTGAGGTCAACGGCAGCCCGCGTCGCCGCCTCGCACGCATGCATGCTGACGGCACACTCGATACCAGCTTTGTGCCCTTCTTCAACAGCGGCAGCTTCCCGGTCAACGAATACACCGGCTATTTCAACGGCTTGAGCGGCGTCCACGTGGGCGACAGCGGAACGGTCTACGCCCTCGTGCGCAGCAGTAATCAGGGCAACCGCCTCTTCCGTCTACTGGCCGACGGCTCCGCCGATCCGGACTTTAGCATCGCTTACAATTATAGCACCAATAGCAATTTTACGGCCCTGCAGGAGCTGCCCGATGGCTCGATTCTCATTGGTTACACCGCCGGTGGCTACGGTAGTCTCTGGCGCGGCATCCGGCGGGTGCTACCCGATGGCAGCTTCGATCCCGACTTCCCGCATTTCACGACCAGTCAAAACGTGACCGGCTTTGCCCTGATTGGAAACGACCGCTTTGCGGCGATTCATGGCAACTTGTTGACCATCCACAATCTGGAGGACGGTGCTCTCTTGGAAACGCATACATTCACTGGCACTCTCACTTCCATTCAGCCCTATCGCGGACGCTTGTTGCTGACCGGAGCGACCGCTTTCAGTTCGATTGATTTGCCCGGCCTCGCGCTCTTTTCGCTCGACGGCACGGTCGATGACAACTTCCCCGGTGGTGCCGGACCGAACGGCGTTGTGACGAATGCCCACGTCGACGACCAAGAGCGTATCCTGGTGTCCGGCTCCTTCACCACCTGGAATGGCGTGAGTGCGGCCGGATTTACCCGCCTGCTGGTCGAGCGTCCGGAAGTCGGTTTTGCGCTGAGCGGCGCGGCTCTCTTTGAAGACGAAGGCTCGCTCAGCCTCGAGCTCGTTCGCTACGGCGACCACACGCAGGCCGCTTCGGTCCGTGTCCGTAGTGTGGATGGTACAGCCGTCGCGCCCGCCGATTTTACCGCGATCGATCAAACGATTAGCTGGGCCGCGGGCGATGCCAGCTCGAAGACTGTGAGCCTCACGCTAGTCGACGATGCGGCGATTGAAGGCGACGAAGACTTTAGCCTGCAACTCTCCGATGTCACCGGAGGCAGCCTCGTCTCCGACACGTTGACCGTGACTCTCTACGACGATGACTCCCTCGCGCAGATCACCGAGCCGCCTGTCGATACATTTGCTGTGCTCGGTCAGTCCGCCACGCTTAGCGTCACGGCGACCAGCCCCAGCACCATGAGCTATCAATGGTATTTCGACGGGCAGCCGATTGCCTCCGCGACCGATGCCACTTATAACATCCCCTCGGTTGCCGAGGCGAATGAAGGCAGCTACAGCGTGCGCATCAGCAACGACTACGGCAGCCTCGATTCCGATGAAGTCTCGCTCACGATCATCCCCGATCCGGCCGCGCTGGTGAGTGGATACACCGGTATTACGCTCAACAGCGGCGTCGTTGCGCTCGATGCCGCGCCCGATGGCAGTGTGATCATCGTCGGCGGGTTCACCGATGTGGGCGGCCATACAGCGATCGACTATGTGGCCAAAGTCGATGCCAGTGGAAATCTCGATACCAATTTCGTGCCAGCCGCGATCGCGAGCGGTTCCGTCCATGACGTCGCTTTGCAAGACGACGGAAAGGTCGTGATCGTCGGCTCCTTTTACACCGTCGGCGGCCTAAGCCTGCGCGGCATGGCCCGTCTCAATGCCGACGGCTCACTCGACACCGACTTTGCCAGCAACATTGCTGCCGGCACCACCGGCGCCGCCAATGCGGTCGATATTCTAAGCGACGGACGCATCGTATTCGGAGGCAGCTTTACGTCATGGAATAATCAATACATCGGTGCCTACAGCGCTGCGGTGGCCAACGCCGACGGCAGCTACGCGGGGGCCATGTCGAAAAACGACTCGCAAACGATCCGAGCAATCAAAGCACTCCCCGATGGGGGCGCTCTGGTCACAGCCAGCACCACTTCATCCTCGCGGCAAAAGGTCTACAAGTATGATGCCAACTTAGTGGGCCAGAGCTTCACCTATTCATCCGGGCGCACCCGGGTGGATGCGATCGACCTCGCGCCCGACGGGGACTATCTCTTCGCCGGAAACAGTCAGGTGCTCAAAATCAATCCCGATGGCAGCACCGATCAATCTGCTTCGCTCTACAATGCCACCGAGATTGCCGCTCAAATCAACGGCAAATACATTGCCGCCGGGACTTACGGTAGTGGGCGGACCGTGCGCTATCTCTCGAACGGCACGGTCGATCCTTCCTTTTCGGACGGCACCGGTTTCAACAGTTCCGTCCAAGATCTCGCGATCCGCACCGATGGCAAAGTCTGGGTCGGCGGGAACTTTACCAGCTACAACGGCAGCGCCGTCAGCTATCTTGCGCTGCTCAATGGCGATCCCATCCCACTGGCTTTGACTGTCCAGCCCGCCGCGCTCATGGTAGTTGATCCGGGCGAGGACGTTACCCTGAGCGCCGCAGCGGTCGGCACCTCGGCCCTGAGCTACCAATGGTTCCACGATGGTGATCCGCTGGTCGATGGCGCAGGCATTGCCGGTAGTCAAAGCGCCAGCCTGGTGCTCAGCGCGGTCGATGATTTGGACAAGGGCGACTACACGGTGGTCGTGAGCAATGAAGCCGGCACCCGCACCAGCGAGGTCGCGCAAGTTATCGTTTTGGGCGCTCCGCAGATCCTGAGTCTCTCCGAGGATGTCAGCCTGCTGGAGGGCAGTGCGCTCACGCTGGAAGTCGAGGCCCTCGGCGCCGGCACGCTCAGCTATCAATGGTATCGCGACGGCACTCTGTTGCCGACGCAGACTGCGGCCACACTGAGCATTGCCCCTCTCTCCGAAGCCGATGCGGGCAGCTACACCGTGGTGGTGAGCAACAGCATTGATGACACGCCCAGTGCCGGCATCGAAGTCGAGGTATTGGCCAATGCCGCGGCGATTGCACCGGGCTTTACGCCGCCCACAGTTACCGGTGGGGCCGTCAACCAAGTGCTGCCCCTGCCCAACGGACGCGTGCTGGTCGGCGGTCATTTCACCTCGATCAGCGATGGCGTGAATACCTCCGGTGCCCGCCTCGCCGTGGTCGACGAAACCGGAGCCGTCATTCCCGTGGCAGGACTCTCCGCCGATGGCTCAATCGAATCGTTGCGCCTACAGGCAGACGGCAAGATTCTGCTCGCGGGCGGGTTTAACAATATCGGCAGCAGCGCCCGCGGGAAGCTCGCCCGCCTCAATGCCGACCTGAGCCTCGACACGGTGTTCAATCCGGCTGGTCTGGTCGGCTCGTATTATGGAGCTTTCGATATTGCAGAGGAAGTCGGCGGCACGATCATCGCCGTGGGCTCCTTTACTGACTTCGGGGGCGAGACGACTGCCGACTATGCCGTCCGACTCAATGATGACGGTTCCTATAACAGCAGCTTCACCTCCGGCGCGAGCAGCTGGATCTATCGCGTCTTCCCACAGGCTGATGGCAAGCTGATCTTCAGCGGGTGGTTCGGTGCTTGGGGCGGCTCTGGAGATGAATATATTGCACGCACCGATGCTTCCGGAGCGCAGGATAGCTCAATCGATTACAACACCGGTTTCTTCTACACCAGCGATTCCTTCCAGCTCGCCAATGGCGATCTGCTCGCGGCTTATTACTATGGTAACAATGTTCTGCGCCTGTCCAGTGACGGTTCAGCGATCACTCCATTCCCTATCGGTGGTAATATTGTTGGAACTGTCCGCGCTTTTGCGGAAAGCCCCGCAGGCGATATTTATATTGGGGGCAATGTCAGCAGCGCCGCCGGGCTTGCCGCGAACGGTCTCATCCGCCTGGACTCGGCGGGCAATCGTGATGTCAACTTCGATACCGGGACCGGCTTTGACAACTACGTCAATGATCTCGCGTTGACCGACAGCGGCCGCATCTGGGCGGGTGGAGAGTTTACCACTTATAACGGGATCACTGCGTCCAAACTCGTGCTGCTCAAAGGTAGCGCCGTGAGCGCGCCCACTGATCCATTCGAGACCTTCGTCGCCTCGCTCCCCGCCAATCAACAAGGCGAAGACGACGACGCCGATGGCGACGGTTGGGCCAACTTGGTCGAGTTTCTCTTCGGCACCGCGCCCGACGATGCCTCCGCCGCGCCCGCGCCATTGCCCACCGGTTCGGTGCAAAGTGGCAGCAGCTTGAACAGCAGCTACGGCTTGTCCCTCGACACGGCCAAAAGCTACCGCGTGGTCGAAGTCGAAATTCCCGTCGATCTACAAGGCTTGAGCGTGACCCTCGAAGCCAGCCAGGATCTCAGCTTCAGCGGCGACGCCAGCGCAACCGAAGTCGGCACGCCGACCAATAACGGAAGCACCGAAATCCGCCGCTACGTGATCACCCCCGCAATCGACGACGCCGCCAAGATGTTCTGGCGACTTAAGGTCAGCCGTTGAAGCGCCCATTTGATTCCGTAGTCCTACATTGGATGTTCCCAATTCCGTAGCCTCGATCCTTCGGATCGGGGAGCGTCGTTTCGGCCTCGGCTACCGCAGCCCATGCCACCGCAGCCAATGCGGAGATTGGCGATCCCGGGGAAAGCCGTGCAGTCAGTATTCCGTGGTCCTACATTCGATGTTCGACGTTGGGCGTTGGATGTTCGACGTTCCCTCCCTTTTGCCTCGGTTCTCAGAA
>NZ_JARXHW010000079.1:0-10151 GCF_031127805.1 Thalassobacterium maritimum
TGAGAAGTGGTGAGACCAGCAGCACGTTCCCCAAAACGGAGTTTTGAGGCTACCCCTTCCTTCGCAGCTTTAAACCACGCGTATCCTCGGTTCTCTGAACCGGGGCCGGAGGCCCTGCGGGCCAGTAGTCAGTAGGAAGTGAGAAGTGGGAAGCCCAGCAGCACGTTCCCCAAAACGGAGTTTTGAGGCTACGCATTCCTTCGCAGCTTTAAACCACGCGTATCCTCGGTTCTCTGAACCGGGGGCTCGTCACCTCGGAGCCACTGCGCATTTTATAGTTGGCTCGCTGCGACATAGTCGCTGACATTGCGGGTAATGAAATTATGCCCTTTTTGTGCTGAAGAGATTCAAGATGCTGCCATTAAATGCAAGCATTGTGGCGAATTCTTAGACGGTCATACACGTCCCAACACGCATTCTAACACGCACCTACAGACAGCCCAAGAGCTCCCGCCGGCACAGAAGTGGTATTTCCAGAAGGCCTTTCTAATCTTCATTCTCGCCTGCGTGGGCCCACTGGGGCTGCCGCTAATTTGGTGGCACCCGACCTTGCGCCGTGGCTGGAAAATAGCCATCACCGTGGCTCTGCTACTGATCACCTGGCTCACCATTGTCTCCACCATGGAAGCCCTCAAGATCATCCAAGAAAGCTTCACCGAAGCGCAGCAAATCCTCAATATATAAGCAAAGCGATTGCTGAGGATTTGCGGAGCTTAAACTGCCCAGCCTCTGAGCCAGTCCCGGTCAGCACGCGCGAAATGCCCTTGCTGCACAGCAAGAGATCTGTTCACTAGCGAAGCATGAGCATTGCAACTAAACGAGGCGACGACGGCACCACTGCCCTACTTTTTAATAAGCGGGTTCCTAAAACACACCCCCGAGTGATGACCTATGGACGGATCGACGAACTCACCTCCGCCATCGGTCTTTGCAGAGCGCATTCAGACCAACCAGCGGCCAAAGAATTGCTGCTCTCTGTCCAGAAGCAATTGATCAATTTCATGGGCGAACTGGCCACAGACGATGCCGACCAAGCACGCTATCTTGAAAAATATGGGGAGCAAGCGATCAGCTCGGCTATGATTGATCGCTTGACCGAATGGGTGAATGAAAAGGAAAAAGACATCCAATTCAGCGGCTGGAGCTTCCCTGGCGACACCGTGGCCGACGCATTTTTTGATAGTGCCCGCACCACCTGCCGCCGCAGTGAACGTGGCGTCGTAGCCTTAAAAGAATCCGGAGCTCAGGTTCGCCCCGAGCTGATTCAATATCTAAACCGCTTAGCTGATTTGCTCTGGTTGATGGGCCGAGAGCACGCTTAATAGACTCCACCCAAAACGGGATACGTCCGATTTTTAGTATTAACAAGGCTTAGGCCTTGAATTTAACTTGAAGCTAAATTTGAATGCACGATTCGGCTCAATCCATTGTTGGGAAGGAGCCTCTTAATCGTATCATGCAAACACCCGCCCTTTCTTCATCCGATGCGCTGCAGCAAGTTCGCCAACAAATCGCCCAGTTGGTCGTCGGCCAAGCTGCACTCATTGATCGCCTGCTCTTAGCGCTACTGTGCAATGGCCACGTTTTACTCGAAGGCGTGCCCGGCGTCGCCAAGACATTGACCATCAACAGCCTAGCCAAAGCGATCGACGCCAGTTTCAGCCGTATACAATTCACCCCCGACCTCTTACCGGGCGACTTGACTGGCACCTTGGTATACGACCCCCGCGAACACATTTTTACCGCTGAAAAGGGGCCGATCTTTGCCAACTTACTATTGGCCGACGAAATCAACCGTGCCCCCGCCAAGGTCCAAAGTGCCCTGTTGGAGGCCATGCAAGAGAAACAAGTCACGCTGGGTAAAGAGACCTATCCACTCCCCAAGCCTTTCCTTGTGCTCGCCACTCAAAACCCGATCGAGCAAGAAGGCACTTACATGCTGCCTGAAGCCCAAGTCGATCGCTTTATGTTTAAACTCAAAGTCGGCTACCCCTCCATGGAAGATGAGCTGATCGTGATGCAACGCATGGCCCGCACCGAGGCCCTGCCCGAAGTGCAAGCTGTGCTCAGTATCGATGCCATCATGCAGCTGCGCAAAGAGCTAGAGGCGGTCTACATTGATGAGAAAGTCGAGCGCTACATCATCCGCTTAGTCGATGCCACCCGCCACCCCGGCAACTACCAATTGGAGCTCGATCGCTATCTCCGTTTCGGCGCTTCTCCGCGCGCGTCCATCTACCTATCGCTGGCCGCACGTGGCCATGCGCTCATGCAAGGACGCGACTACACGACCCCGCAAGATGTTAAAGATGTCGCGCACGACATCCTGCGCCACCGACTGGCGATCTCCTACCGCGCCGAGGCCGAAGCGATCACCTCTGACGACCTCTTAGATAAAATTCTATCTGCCGTGCCCGTGTCGGAATAGGATTGGAGCGAGCATGTTAGACGAACTCGATCAGCGCCTCAATTTACTTGAGCTCAAGTGTCGACGCCCCGTGGAGCATTTACTAGCGGGCGAATACCGCTCGATTTTCCGCGGTCGCGGTATCGAATTTGAGGACGTGCGCCCCTATCAACCGGGCGATGATGTGCGCACCATGGATTGGAAGGTCACCGCACGCACGGGCACCCCTCACATCAAACGCTATGTGGAAGAGCGCGAGCAGTTCTTTTATCTACTAGTCGATGTCTCCGCCTCGATGCGACACGGCAGCCACAGTGATAAATCAAAAACCGTATCCGAGATCTGCGCACTGCTGACCATGGCTGCCATTAAAAATCAAGATCGAGTCGGACTCATTCTCTTTAGCGACGAGATCGAACAAATCGTGCCCGCCGCTAAGGGACGCAGCCATGCCATGCGCATCATGGATGAGCTCATTAACTTTCAACCGAAAGGTAGCGGCACCAATTTCACCGAAGCACTCGGCCGCTTCGTACACATTGCTAGCAAGCGTTCGGTGGTCTTTGTCGTCTCCGATTTTTTCACAGAGAACTATACGCAGGAGCTACAAAACCTCGCCTGCCGTCATGACGTGAACGCAATCCACATCGCACAAAAGCCCTTCGATCCCGCCGCAGGCCTAAGTCTGGTACGTATGCAAGATGCGGAATCCGGCCAGCAGCGCATCGTCGACTTAAAAGCACAACCACAAGCCGGCGTGGAACATCACCTACAATTAAAACGCGAGATGCTGGAATCGGGCGTGAACCTGCTCTCCCTGCAAGTCGGCGCCGATTGTGTGCAAGCACTCGCTGGATTTTTCCAACAGCGCCAACGCCAAAGCGCCGACGCGACAGGTGGCTGAACATGCGTTACTGGCTCTACATATTAACTCTCTGTTGGACGCTGTCCCCGCTCTGCGTGCTAGCGAAGAGTGAGCACGGCATCACACTCACACTCAGCCAAACAGAATGCTACCCAGGCGATCTCGTCGAGCTACATGCTGAAATGACGCGCGCCGACTACGCAGAATTCGAGCTAAAGCTACCCAAGCTCGCAGCTCTGCATTTCGTCGCACAACAACAGAGCCCGATCACCTATAGCAAAGGCATCTATTGGCAAAACGCCGTCTGGATCTTTCAACCTCTCCGCGCTGGCAGTATCGAGTGGATCGGCATTCGCGCGCAAGTCAAACAAGGCGAGATTGAAAACGAATACGAACTCCCACCGCTGCAGCTCGAAGTGCTCTCCTATGCAAACACGGAAGACGCCCCCACGCCCGAAGCGCTCCCGCTCGATTCCGAATTCAAAGCAGCCGGGCAGCCTTCGCTCTGGCTCTATCTACTGCTCACGGCCGGCGGGCTCGGCATCCTCTACTACGCCCTGCGTCAGCAATCCAAAGCAGCTATCAGTGAGTGCACCCCGAAAGCCAGCCTCACCGAGCTGCAACTGTCATTGAAGGCCGACACAGTTCCAGTCGCCCTCATAGAACAACTGCTAGCGGAGCCGGCGAGCACCTTCTCTGCTGAGCTGCGCATGGCAATGGAAGCCGCGGTCTATAAGCCACAGGCGGATCCTCAAGCCCTGCGCACTGCGATCGAAAAGGAGGCCCAGTCATGAGCTTTCAGCACCCATGGGTCTTACTGCTGATTCTGCCGACACTCTGGCTGCTGCGGGGCCGTCAGCGCATGCGCAGCTCGATCACCGTCGACTCACTACAGCAATGGGCCGTCCCTTCCCGTGGCAAGGCGCGCTGGCTCTGGTTACCTCCTGCACTGCGTCATGTATCCATTATTTTACTACTGATCGCACTCGCCCGCCCGCAGGCCAGCTCCTCCTACGAAGTGCAAGTCGCCGAGGGCATCGCCATACAAATGTTGGTCGACGTTTCGAGTAGTATGGACATGAGCACTCAAACATTTGAGGGACAAAGAACCAGCCGTATGGAAGTGGCGAAGCGCATGGTCGAACAATTCATAGCTGGCGACGGTGATACATTGCAAGGTCGTCCCAATGACTTGATCGGCTTAATCACCTTTGCGCGCTATGCAGACACCCGTAGTCCTCTAACCTTTGGTCATTCCGCGCTGCTGCAAATCGTGCGCGCACTCGAAATACAAGAACGCCCCAACGAAGACGGCACGGCCTACGGTGACGCCCTTGCAATTGCGGCCGCCCGCTTACATAGCCTCGACGAGTTGCGAGGCAGCCTCAACCCCAGTGAGCTGGATTCCATCCAAAGCCGCATCATCATTTTACTCACCGACGGCGAAAATAACTCAGGCGCTCACCTACCGATTGAGTCGGCGGGGCTGGCTAAAGCTTGGGACTGTCGCATTTACGCCATCAGCTTGGGCGATCCGATCGGCGGCCCAGCGGATGCCACGGAGGCCGAAACACTTAACGCCGCAGAGCAAGTATTGGAGCACATCAGTCAAGAAACCGGCGGCATTTTTCGCAAAGCCTACAACGCCGAATCGCTGCGAGCCGTCTATCAAGAAATCGATCAACTCGAACGCAGTAAAATTTCGACCCAGCAGTTTGATCACATTGCAGAGTGGTTCTGGCTCCCACTCGCTCTAAGTATGTGCAGCCTACTTGTAGCCTTAACCCTCGAAGCAAGCAGCTTACGCGTTGTGCCATGAGTGAATTCGTCTTTCAATGGCCAGCAGCTCTGGCGCTCTTAGTCCTGACCGTCCCACTCGTGCGCTTGCTCGGCTACGCCCGCAAACAACGCTTGGCTGTAATTAAAGCTATGGGCGGCGGCCGCCCGACGCATCGCCGCCTGCGCGATGTCTTGCGCGTATTGGCGTTTGTCTGCTTAGTGCTCGCGCTCGCGCGGCCAGGATACGCGCCACGGATGGAATCCACCTCACGCACCGGGCGCGACGTGGTCTTCGCGCTCGACGTTTCGCGTAGTATGCTAGCACAAGACGTCCCCCCCTCGCGACTCGAGGTCGCCAAGCAGGGGATCCGCGATGCGCTGGATCAGTTCAGCAATCAGCGCGCCGGCCTGATCGTATATGCAGGCAGCGCGTCAATTCTGTGCCCGCTCACTCACGACTATGCCTTCGTCCGTTACATGCTTGACCAAGCCCACCCACGAACTGTTGATTTCGGAGGCACCACCGTGCAATCGGCCATCGAAAAAGCTGTGGACCAAGTTTTCATTGCCGAGCGCGAAGGCGTGCAAGATCTAGTTTTGCTCACCGATGGCGAAGATAACGGCTCACGCGTCGAAAGCACGCTGGAGCGCCTACAAGAGAGCGCCGTCGACTGCTTATTAATCGGCATCGGCGATCCACAGCAAGGCAGCCCGATCCCGATCGATGATGCTGCAGGCGGCAGCGGCTTACTCGAACAAGACGGGCGCACCGTATACACACAGCTCGACGATGAAGCGCTACGCGAGCTGGCGGCCGCCAGCCCGCGCATTCAATACCTCCCCGTGGGCACCGCTCCCTTCAACCTAGGCAAACTGTATCAAGAATACGCGCAAGACCTCCCCGTCGATGCCAATACCAGCGAGAGTGGCCTACGCATCTATCAAGAAGCCGCTCCCTACTTACTCAGCCTCGCACTGCTACTGCTCTTACTCTCCGAGTGTTGGGGCGCTCAAGGTTTGCAAATCGGACAGCTCGCGATCGGGCTCTGTGCCCTCTGCCTCAGCAGTCCACAGGAGCTGTCAGCCGCCTCGCCCGCCATCGAGTCCGCATTCAAGCAAGCGCTCGAAAGCCTCAACAGTGGCGATTTCGAAAGCGCCCACAACGAGTTCAGCGAAGTGTATGAATATGCCAGCACCCACGATGCCGCTCCCCGCACGCTTGCCCCCATTCAGTTCAATCGTGGCCTGAGCTTGATTCAACTCGCGCAGGCCAATGCAGAAACGAATCCGCAAACCGCACTCGACTTAGCACAAAACGCCACACTGGCCTTCCTCTCTGCCAAACGTTACCAAAGCGAACTCGATCGCGCCGGTAAGCGACTGGAATTCACCGCGCAATTAATCACCCAACTCGAAGCGCAAATCGCAGCCCAAGCACAGGCCGACGCCGACCTACAAGCACAGATGGAGCAACTCATCGAACGCTTGCAAGCGCTCCTCGCACAACAAAGCAAACTGCGCCAGAGCCTGATAGCCACCGATCCCAGCCGCTTTAACCATGTCCGCAGAAAACCAGCCCCGCCAGAGCCCTCTGCAGAGATCGTCCGTCCACTCTCGCAAAGCATGGTCGCCCAACAAAATACCAGCATCGCCGACAGTGTGGCGATCCGCAGCCAGATGGAAGCACTCAACCAACAACTCACGCCCCCCGCACTCGAACTCACAGACTTCGAAACCGTGCTCACCGAGCCCCTGCGCTTATTCAGCACGGTGCAGGCACAACAGGCACAAGCCGTCAAGCAACTCTCAGCCTGGATGCACTGGCTCGACGCACGCAATAGCTTACAAATCATCGAACAAAAGATTCAGGAAATTCTCGACCAACTGACTAGCGACTCCGATCAAAACTCCTCAGAGAGTGAAGAGTATGAAGAGATGGAAGAAGACTACGACTATATGGAAGACTCCGAAGAGAGCATGAGCAGCTCCGAAGCCATGCAAGGTGACTTCGCCGCCGCCTCCGAAATGCAGGCACTCCCCGAGCCCAACTACTCCGCCGAAGATATTTTATTGGAAGAACAAGGCAACCTACAATTCCGCCAACAAAAACGCGCCGCCGCCAACGCCGCTCAAGTGGAGAACGATTACTAATGCCGCGCTGGACCCTACTTCTTTTCTGCTCTTTGACAGCCTGCGTATCCGCGCAAGAGACTGAGCTAGAGTCTACAACTGAGCCCGAGCAAGCAATCCAGCAAGTTCAACCGCAACTAGTCGAACAAAGCTTCTTTACCGACCGCATCGCAAGCCTCTGGATTGACTTCGATCAACAGGTCGCCAGTCCCGAGGACTGGCCCAGCCAATCCGACGGCTTTCGCATCGTCGACATCGAAGTGCTAGCCACCCAAACCGAGCCTGCAGGCAGCCGCGCACGTATCCGATTTCTCCCGACACAAACTGGCGTGCTTACCTTGCCCGCGCTAGATTTCCAGTCCGAAAACACTCACTATAAGAGCAAACCCATCCAAATATTCGTCCGCGAGCCTCAACGCTCCGGACAAATGTCACTCGAGCTGAAGCCTCAAAAGCTGCAAGTTTACGTCGGTGAAGCGCTACGGATCGACCTCAGCTGGCATAGCAGCCTGCAAGCCGCCGCGCTCAAACACTTAAAGCTCTTTCCCGATTACTTTAGCGATCCCGACCTAGCCATCGTCATTCCACGCAACACCGCCCCGGAGGCGCAACAAGTCGGACTGCCCATCGGCGGCCGCCGAGTGATCGCCACCCGCAGCCGGATCGCCGACAACGAGCGCGCCCTCGGCACCCTCGAACTGCCGCTCTACTTACGCTTCCAGCGCCCCGGGCACTACACACTACCCAGCACCCAGCTAGAGTGCGCCGTGCTAGAAAAGCCCGAACAGAGCTTCGCGCGTTACGCAGCACATTTTAACAACAGCCTCTTTGACTCCGTCGAGCCCGACGAACGCTACAGCCGCGTCTATACCACCGCGCCCGCCATAGAAATCGAAGTCTTGCCCCTGCCCATCGACCCCGAACAGGCGCCCTTTACCGGACTCTTCGAGCCCGTCTCGATTCAAGTCAGCGCCCAGCCCACAGAGCTCGAGATTGGACAATTACTTGAACTGGAACTTAAAGTCAGTAGCAACGCCCCACACGGCATG
Source organism: Thalassobacterium maritimum (assembly GCF_031127805.1). Lineage (NCBI taxonomy): Bacteria > Pseudomonadati > Verrucomicrobiota > Opitutia > Puniceicoccales > Coraliomargaritaceae > Thalassobacterium > Thalassobacterium maritimum. Next base: position 8,231 of record NZ_JARXHW010000079.1, read on the forward strand.
CTTGAACTGCCCCCACTCAGTCAGCAAGCAGGCCTACGAGAACGCTTCGTAGTCGACGATCAATACACCCGTCTCTGGCACACCGAGGGCAGCCTCTTCCGCACGCGTCTACGCCCACTCACTACAGCGACCCCAGCGATTCCCGCACTGCACTTTCGCACATTCGATCCCAACACTGGTCGCTATCAAAACATCCAGACACAGCCCATCCCGCTGCAGCTACACCCCAGCAAAGGGCAAACATTCATCCCTATCAGCAGCTTCGCTGGCGCCGCAGTGCCCCTTAGTTCACAACCACAGGGCATCTGGAATAATTTGCAGAAAAATCCCATGAACGACACACTCAACCTCATCATCCAACTGCTCAATCATCTCTTCTGGCCACTACTCGGCCTCGGGCCACTCCTATTCCTTTGCCTGCGCCCCCTCGTTCGTGAGCGTCGCCGCCGAGCCTTACAGCCCGAGTACGCACGCCGTGTCGCCGCGTATAAAAACTTCAAAAAGATCGCCGCTGACTCGCCTGAGAAATGGCCCGCATTTTTACAATTCATGGCCAGCACCTTCGACAGTCGAGAAAAAGCCTGGACCCGCGGAGACAGCGAGCGTGCCCTAGAAAAAATCGGTGCCGACCGCGAGAGTATCCACAGCCTCAGTACAATACATCGCGCAGTCGATGCCGCACAATTTAGCTCTCAAGCCCCCCAGCCCAATTACCAGGCGCTCGATCCCATCGCCAAAAAAATCATCCACTGGAGCAGCCAGCTCAGCCTAGTGCTCTGCCTACTCACACTCAGTTTCACGCCCCGCGCCGAAGCGAGCGAATGGGACGACGCCGCGCAAAGTTTCGCACAGGCCCAAGCCGCCCCCGCAGGCAGTGATGCCTCGCTCGCCGATTATAAAGTAGCCGCTCTGAAATTTGAAAACCTCGCCGCCACCCATCAACACGGCGGCGAAGCATGGCGCAACGCCGGCAACGCATGGTTCCAAGCCGGCGAACTCGGACGCGCCATCGTTGCCTATCGCTCCGCCCAGGCGCTCCGCCCCTTCGATGCCGCACTCGCCCAAAGCCTCGCCGCCGCCCGCGGCAGCGCACTCAACAGCGTGCCCGACAGCCGCAATTGGCTACAAAAAATCCCCCGCAGTTGGCTAAAAATCACAGTGCTAGTCGGCAACACACTCTTTTGGCTGAGCCTGTTGTATAGCCTGCGCCACCGCCATCGCCGCGCCTACTTATGCAATCTCGCACTCGCTCTAGCCCTACTTTCTAGCGCAGGCTACCTCAGCCTACGCAGCCTACAGGCACAGTCCCAAGGCTGTATCATCGTCGACAGCCTATACGCCAAAAAAGGTCCCAGCTACGCCTATGCAAACGCCTTTAACGAAGCCCTCCACGACGGCCTCGAATGCAGCCTAATCGAAACCCGCGACGGCTGGCACCACATCCAGCTCAACGACCAGCGCACATGCTGGGTCCCCCAAAACACAGTCCAATTCATTCAATTCGATTGAGCGCTCGCGCGCGCAGACTTAGGGCGGCATTGTTAGCTTTTTCAACTATTAGACAAAAAATAGATTTGGGCGCTTGATGAGGGGTAGCGTTCAGCAAGTTTCGTCACCGAGGTTTATCCATTCATGTGCAGGCTCAACATCGGCGGATACAGAATCAATATAAGCGTATATAAGTGAACATTAGCGGTTGTCGGCTAAGCCGAATCTACGCCATGCTGGCACTTGCTGAATTTTGAACCGATTGAAAAGCTAGAATGGAAACGTTACAGGCTAAAAAAATTCAATCCATCATAACTGGATAAAATCAGAAACTGAGGTGAAGCCCCAATGCTCTGCATTTCCAGCATAGCTGGGGACCGCTTATAGGAACTCATATACGCTTATCCATTCATACGCAGGCTCAACGTCAGCG